>NZ_CP038013.1:0-300000 GCF_004379335.1 Spiroplasma gladiatoris
ATGAAAAACTCAGAGCTATGAAAAAACATAAAAGGGTGATTGATAACTTCAGAAAATGTTGAACCTAACATTTACGATGATTATATTAAAAAAGCAACTTTAGAAACATTGTCTCAAGATCATTTAGCAATTGTTGTTTCAAGTGAAGTTGCAAAAAAACACCTAGAATATATGAAAAATAATATTAACAAACAAATGAATTATTTGTTAGAAAAAGAAATTGTACTTTCTATTTTAACAAATGAAGCTTTTAATAAAGAAAAATCAATACAAAAAATAGTTGATAAACAAAAAAAGAATAAAAATAATGAGTTTTCATTTGAAAACTTTATTCCTGGGATTAGCAATAAGAACGCTTTAGAAGCTACAAAAGCTGTTGTTAATAATCTTGGAAATAAATGAAATCCTTTATTTATTTTTGGAGACTCTGGGTTAGGAAAAACTCACCTATTAAAAGCCATAAATAATGAACTTTGTAAAAAACAAGAAGGTATAGAAATAAAATACTATACATCATCAGATTTTAGAAAAGAAATTATAGATTCTCTGCAGGGAGGTTTTCATGAAATAGAAGCTACAAAAAACAAATTTAATAATTTAGACGTATTATTAATTGATGATATTCAATTTTTAGCAAAAAGTGATAAAACTAATGAAATTTTTTTTGATTTATTTAATTCATGCATTGAAAACAATAAACAGATCGTTATTACTTCAGACAAATATGCTGAAGCGTTAAACGGTTTTGATAAAAGACTAATTTCACGTTTCACTCAAGGATTAAATGTAAAAATAGAAAAACCTGATACGATTACTGCAATAAATATAATTGATCATAAAGCTAAAGTTGCTAATATAAATCTTTCGGATGAAGCTAAACGCTACATTGCATCTTACTATGGTTCTGATGTTAGAAAAATTGAAGGGGCAATTAACAAAATTGAGTTTGCTTTGATTCAAAATAAAATTGATTCTTCAAATTTAATAAACGATGATGAAGTTACAGTATTTCTATCTGACTATTCTTATGCTCCTGGTGGAGAAATAACTGTGCAAAAAATAAAAAACGTTGTTTCACAAAACTATGGAATAGCTCCAAATTCAATTGACTCTAAAATAAGATTGCAAAAAGTTGTTTTAGCTAGACATTTAGCTATGTACCTAACAGGAGAATTGTTAAAAAGAAATTATACCGAAATTGGGGTTTCATTTGGAGGTAAAGATCACACCACTGTTATGCACGCATTCAAAAAAATAAATGAACTCATAAATACAGACAAGGTGTTTAAAAAATTGCTTATAAAAATAAAAAAAGAAATAACTTCATAGTTGTGAATAACTTTTTTGCGGTGTTAATATCGATATCTCTCACGACTTATAAAGTTTAGGTTGTAGTCAATTATCCACTTATTAACACTATAATAATAATAAATAATTAATAATAATCTAATAGTAGGGGTGAATATATGTATTTTAAAATAAATAGAAATTATTTTATTGATGAATTAAGTAAATGTAATAGAATTATTGATTATAAGAATCCTGTTCCTGCGTGTACCGGAATATTAATAGAAGTTGAAACTGATAAAATTTCAATCGTTTCAACAAATAGTTCAGTTTCTATTAAAACTTCAACTTATGCAAATCAACATGATTTAGAAATAAAAGAAGCTGGAATTTTTTTAATTAGAGGAAAAAACTTTATTGAAATTTTAAAAAGAATGGAAGACGAGATTATTTCTTTAAATAAAGTTGAAACAAACATAATAACATTGTCAGGAAATAAATCGGAATTTTTATTGAATGTTTTAGAACATACCGATTTTCCTACTATTCTTTTTAAAGAAGAAGGGGTGTTTTTTGAAGTTTATGGATCTGAATTAAAAAAAGGAATGAATCAAACTATAATTTCGGTTAATGAATGAAATCAAAAAATTGTTTTACAAGGACTGAATTTTTTAGCTGAGGCAAATAACTTTTACATAACTGGAACTGATGGGTTTAGAGTTTCTAGAAAATTGATTTCTTTAGAAAGTTCAGTAATTGAAAAAGTTACAGCAAACGTACCTTTTAAAAGTGTTTTTGAAATAATAAAAGTTATTGACGATAAGCAAATGATTAAAATTATAGTCCATGATAATCTAATTTCTATAAGAAGCAAAGATACTATTATTCAATCTACTTTGTTAGAGGGGCAATTTCCTGATGTTAACGGAGTTTTTCCAACTGATTTTAACAGTACAATTTTTGTAGAAAACAAAACTTTTTATAAACTAATATCAAGAGCAGATATACCAAGTGAAGAAAACACTTCAACAGTTGTAAATTTTGTTTTAGATGGAGATGTAATTTCAATAAAATCAAACATACAACAAATTGGAAGTTTTGAGGAAGAATTTAAAGATTTTGAGTTAAGAGGTATAGATGATCAAAACATTTATTTTAATTCAAAATTTATTTTAGATTCTTTGAGAAGTTTTGAAACAAAAATTATTGAAATAAGTTTTATAGATTCAAAAACACCGATTGTTATTGCTTCAAGTGAAGATACTTCTTTAAGTCAAATAATATTGCCGATGTTTTCTAACTAGCATATTATCTATACCTTTAAATGGTATAATAGCAATAGTGGGAGAAAATCGTTATGTCAAACAACAAATACGGTGCAAATCAAATTCAAGTTCTTGAAGGACTTGAAGCTGTTCGTAAGAGACCTGGAATGTATATTGGTAATACTAACAAAAACGGGTTACATCATTTAATATGAGAAATTTTAGATAATTCTGTTGATGAAGCATTAGCAGGTTTTTGTGATGAGGTTACAATTGTAATAACTGAAGAAAACGAAATTATTATAAAAGATAATGGAAGAGGTATTCCGGTTGATATTCATCCAAAAACTAAAAAAACTACTTTGGAAACTATTTTTACAGTTTTACATGCTGGAGGTAAGTTTGATGAATCAGCTTATAAAATCTCTGGTGGTCTTCATGGTGTAGGAGCGAGTGTGGTTAATGCACTCTCTTTATATGTTGAAGCAATTGTTATGAGAGATGGAAAAATGTATAAACAGTATTTTTCAGAGGGTGGAACAAAAGCAACGCCATTAGAAGAATTAGGAGCTTCAGATCAAAATGGAACAATAGTTAAATTTAAACCAGATCCAGAAATTTTTAAAGAAACAACAACTTTTGAATTTAAAATTATTCAAACAAAAATAAAACAACTTGCATTTTTAAATAAAGGGTTAAAAATAAATTTAATAGATCAAAAATACGACAAACATCTTTCTTATTGTTTTGAAGATGGTATTAAAGATTATATTAAAGAAATTAATAGTGGAAAAGAAAAAATTGGAAGTGAAATATTTTATGTAAATGAATTATTTAATAAAATCGATGTTGAAGTAGCGATCCAATATAACGATACATACGATGAAAATATTTATTCATTTTGTAACAACATTTTTACAAGTGAAGGTGGAACACACGAAGAAGGTTTTAAAATTTCAATTTTAAAAGCGATTAATTATTATGTAGGTAATCAAAAAAACTATAAAGGAAAAAAATTTATTTTTGATGATATCAAAGAAGGATTATGTGCAGTAATTTCAATTAAGCATGTTGATCCACTTTATGAAGGACAAACTAAAGCAAAACTTTCTAACTTAGATGCAAAAGAAGCGGTTTCAAATATTTTGTTTGAAAATTTTAAAGAATTTCTTTTAAAAAACCCAAATGACGCTAAAAGTATTATTGAAAAAATTATTATTTCAGAAAAAGCTAGAAAAGCAGCTCAACGAGCAAGAGAAGATACAAGAAGAAAGTCAGCAATTGACAATTTTTCATTGCCAGGGAAATTAGCAGATTGTGAATCTAAAGATGCAGAAACTTCAGAACTTTATTTAGTCGAAGGAGATTCAGCTGGAGGTAGTGCAAAAATTGGAAGAAATCGTAAATTTCAAGCAATTCTTTCTTTAAGAGGAAAAGTATTAAATGTTGAAAAAGTAAAACAAGCTAAAGCTTTTGAAAACAACGAAATTCAATCAATAATAGCAGCTATTGGAACAGGTGTTAAAAAAGATTTAAATTTAAATAAATTAAGATATAAAAAAATTGTAATTATGACCGATGCTGATGTTGATGGTGCTCATATTAGAGTTTTATTATTAACTTTTTTTTATCGTTATATGAAAGAACTTATTGTGAATGGAAATATTTACATCGCACAACCCCCACTTTATAAAATTGAGTCTGGAAAAAATGTAGATTATGCATACTCTGACTTACAATTAGAAGTTCTAAAAAATGATAAATATAAAGATTTGAAATATGTAATTCAACGTTACAAAGGATTAGGAGAAATGGATGCAATTCAATTATGAGAAACAACTATGGATCCATCAAGAAGAACAATGTTACAAATTAAAGTAGATGATGCTTTCATGGCAAATGAAGTTTTTTCTAGTTTAATGGGAGAAAATGTAGAAATGCGTAGAAATTTTATAACAGAGAATGCGCAATTCGTAGAAAATATAGATATATAAAATTGAGGTGATTAAATGATTGACAATAAAGAAACAATATTAGAAATAGATATTAAAGACGAAGTTGAAAAAGATTTTTTAGAATATTCAATGAGTGTTATTGTTAGTCGTGCTCTTCCAGATTTAAGAGATGGTTTAAAACCTGTGCAAAGAAGAATTTTATATTCTATGAATGATTTAAAAATTACTTCAGATACTCCACATAAAAAATCAGCTCGTATTGTTGGTGATGTTATTGGTAAATATCACCCACATGGAGACAGTTCAGTTTATGAAGCAATGGTAAGAATGTCACAAGACTTTTCTTATCGTTATCCTTTAGTTGAAGGTCATGGAAATTTTGGATCGATTGATGGTGATGGAGCAGCTGCTATGCGTTATACTGAAGCAAGATTATCAAAAATATCTTCAATGTTATTAAAAGATATTGATATGGAAACTGTTCCTTATATAGATAATTATGATGCTTCTGAAAAAGAACCACAATATCTAACTGGTTATTTTCCAAATCTTTTAGTTAACGGAGCAACCGGAATTGCTGTAGGAATGGCTACTAATATACCGCCTCATAATTTAAGAGAAGTTGTTGACGCGATTATTGCATATATAGAAAATACAGATATTACAATCGATGAAATTTTAACTTTCATTAAAGGTCCAGATTTTCCAACAGGAGCATTAATGACAAATGGTTCTAATATGATTGATGGATATAAAACTGGTAAAGGAAGTTTAATAGTAAGAGCAAAAATAGAAATTGAAGACACGTCTAAAAAACAAAGAATAGTAATAAGTGAAATACCTTATCAAACTAATAAAATAAGAATAGTTGAGAAAATAGCTGAACTATATAAAAATAAACAAATTACAGGAATAACAGATATTAGAGATGAATCAAATTATGAAGGCATAAGAATAGTTTTAGATTTATCTCAAAACACAAATGCTCAATTGATTATTAAAAGACTTTATAAATATACAAGTCTACAAACAAGTTTTGCAATTAACATGCTTTCTCTAAATAACGGAATACCACAGATTTTAAACATCAAAGATATAATAAAATTTTATGTAAAACACCAAATTGATATGATTTTAAAAAGATCAATTTTCGAAAAAAATAAAATTAAAAAAAGACTACACTTATTGTATGCTTTAAAAATTGCTTTAGATTCTGATAATATCGATAAAATTATTCAAATTATTAGAAGTTCAAAAACAAATGAAATAGCTTATAAAAAACTAAAAGAAAACTTTGGTTTTGACGAAGTACAAGCAAAAGCGATTTTAGACATGAGACTACAAAGATTAGTTGGTTTAGAAAGAGAAAAAATTGAAACTGACATTAAAAACTTTGAGCTAAGATTAGCAGAACTTGAAAAAATAATTAATTCTAAAGAAGAACAAAATTTTATATTAAAACAACAGCTAACAGATATTGCAAACAAATATGGTGACGATAGGCGAACTGTAATAATAAATGAATCGCAAACTAAAATTGAAGAAGAAGAATTAATTCAAGATCAAAGAATGATTCTAACTATCACAGAGAGCGGTTATATTAGAAGACTTAGTTCAGAAGAATTCAAAACTCAAAAACGTGGAGGGAAAGGAATCATAATCAATTCTTATCCTGAAGATAATATTGTTATTTCACAAATGGGAAAGACAAAAGATGATGTACTATTTTTCTCAAACGAAGGAAAAGTTTACAAAGTAAAAGGATACAATATTACACAATTTACAAGAACATCAAGAGGTCTTCCTATAATAAATTTTATAGGTATTAACTCAACAGAAAGAATAACAGCAGTCCTTTCCTATAAAAACAAAAATAAAAAATTTAAGTATTTAGTTTTTGTTACTAAAAAAGGAACAATTAAAAAAGTACCTATAGAAGAATTTGATAAAATAAATAATTTTGGTAAAATAGCTATTATTTTAAATAAAGGGGACGAACTAGTTTCAGTTGTTCCAAGTGCTGGTGTGAATGAAATTTTAATTGGATCAGAAAAAGGAAAAATACTTAAAATTGATGAGACAGATGTTAGAGCGATGTCAAGGTCTTCAATCGGTGTTAAAGGAATTTCTCTAGATAAAGATGACGCAGTTGTTAAAGCTGTAACAAATTATGGAAATGAAATTGTTGCTACAATATCAGAATCAGGAATAATGAAAAAAACTTTAATTAGTGATTATAGTATTTATGGTAGAGGTTCAAAAGGAATTACTGGAATGAAATTGAATGATAAAACAGGTAAGTTTAAATCATTTCACGCTATAAGAGAAACTGATGATTTAATAATGATTTCCTCAAAAGGGAAAATTATAAAAATCGAAGCAAAGGATATTAATCTACAATCAAGAAACTCTATTGGTGTAATCGGATTTGGTTTAGAACCAGGCGAAACGATAACAGCAACAGCAATAGAATATAAAAAAGGAGATTACTAATGATTGATATTAATAGGATTGAAAATGAGTTTGAGAATGTTTTAAAGCAATTAAACAAACGTCAAAACGACTATACAGATAAATTGCAAAGCATTTTAGACTTAAACAAAAAAAGAAAAACTATTATAAAAGAAGTTGAAGACCTTAAAGCTAAAAAAAATAAATATTCAAAAGAAATAGGTACTCTTGCAAGAGAAAAAAAAATAGATCAACAAGAGCAATTAAAAACTAAAGTTATAGAAATAAATCAAATTATAGAAAGTTTAGATACAAATTTAAAAACTTTAGAAATTAATCTAAATAAAGAATTACTTCAAATTCCTAATATTCCTAATGAAAAAATGCCAGAAGGTAAAGATGATGAAGATAATATTGAAATTAAAACATGATTAACACCTAATATGAAAAGTAATAATGAAGCTCACTGAGATATTGCGACAAAACTTAAACTAGTAGATTTTGAATTAGGAGTTAAAATATCAGGTTCAAGATTTCTTTCTTACACAGGTAAAGGGGCTAAGTTTGTAAGAGTCCTTGCTGACATATTAATAGACAGACATGTAAAAAATGGTTATAAAGAAATTACTCTACCGATTTTAGTAAATGAAGAAAATATGTTAGGTACAGGACAATTACCTAAATTCGCTGATGATGCTTATAAAGTTGGCGATCAATATTTAATTCCTACCTCAGAAGTTTCTTTAACTAATATTGTAAGAAATGAAATCTTAGAACAAAAAGACTTGCCAATTTATTTAACATCGTTTTCTCAATGTTTTAGAAAAGAATCTGGAAGCGCAGGAAGAGATACAAAAGGAATGATAAGACTACATCAATTTAATAAAGTTGAAATGGTTAAAATTTGTGAACCTATTAACTCTGAAAAAGAGTTGGAAAAAATGCTTAATGATGCAGAAGAGTGTTTGCAAATGTTCAACCTTTCTTATAGAGTTGTAGAGTTGTGCTGTGGTGATGTTGGATTCTCTTCACAAAAAACTTATGACTTAGAAGTGTGATTCCCTAACCAAAACAAGTTTAGAGAAATATCTTCTTGTTCTAATTGTGGAGATTTTCAAGCCAGAAGAATGATGGCAAGATATAAAAATAAAGAAGGAAAAACAGATTATGTTAATACATTAAATGGTTCAGGATTAGCAATTGATCGCTTGTTTGCAGCCATTTTAGAAAATTACTACGATGGAGAAAAACTAATTCTTCCAGAAATCATGAGACCTTACTTTAATAACAAAGAGTATATTGATTAAAATGTTTCACGTGAAACATTTTTTTATTATTTGAATGTTTCACGTGAAACAAAAAAAAAAAAAAATAAACAAATTATTGAAAAAAATAAATATATGGTAATATTAGTATGTCATTGTAAGGGTGACGTTCGAACTTGGTCAGGACCGGAAGGTAGCAGCCATAAGAATCTAGTGCCTTGTACAGTGACTTTTTTATTTGGAGAAATTAGATATATGACAAATGAAATTTGAGAAAAATTAGAAGAAAAACTAAAAGAATGTGAAGTCTCAAAAGATGTACCTGTAGCAGCTTTATTATTTAAAGAAGACAAAATAGTTGCAAGTGCAAGAAATGTTAGAATGCAGAATAAAGATATTGCAGGACATGCAGAAATTAAAGTAATTAACAAATTATATAAAACTAATAACTCTAAAAATTTATCAGATTACAATATGGTAGTAACCTTAAAACCATGTTTAATGTGTATTGCTGCAATAGAACAGGTTAATATTTCTTGTGTTTATTATTTTTTAGATAACTGAAAGGTTCCTTATGATAAATATAAAACTAAAATAAATTTCATTAAAATAAATTCAAATAAAAACGAGTTGTATGAAATAACACTAAAAGAATTTTTCAAAAAGCTTAGAAATAGTATGTAAAATTAAATTATTAGAGGAGTAATTTTTAATGGAAAACAAAAAATCCTTATATAGAATTTATAGACCTAAAAATTTAGATCAAGTAGCAGGACATGAAGAAATCAAAGAAATTCTTTCTATTCAAGTAGAAAGAAATAATTTTCCTCATGCACTTTTGTTTTCAGGACAAAGAGGTACAGGAAAAACTTCTATGGCAAAAATTTTTGCTAAAATGATTAATTGTGAAAATTTAAATAACAACAAATCTTGTGACGATTGTAAGAGTTGCCTAGAGTTTAACAGAAATGCAAACCCAGATATTTTAGAAATGGATGCAGCTTCAAACAATGGAGTAGATGAAATAAGAAACATTAATAATAATGTAAACACATTACCAACAATATCTAAGTTTAAAGTTTATATTATTGATGAAGTTCACATGTTAACAAACTCAGCTTTTAATGCTTTGTTAAAAACTCTTGAAGAACCACCTGCTCATGTTATTTTTATTTTGGCAACAACTGAGTATTTTAAAATACCAGCAACAATAATTTCAAGATGTCAAATATATAATTTTAAAAAAATTTCAAAAGAATCTGTAGAAAAGAAACTTATTGAAATTTCTAAAGCTGAAGGAAAAGAAATTGATAAAGAAGCCTTACAAGAATTATTTTACATGTCTGAAGGTTCATTAAGAGATGCTCTTAATTTGTTAGAACAAACCTTAATAATAGCTAAAGAAACAATCACTATAAATGAACTTAAAAAAGTATTTTATATTTCAACTAAAGAAGAAAAATTAAATATCATAAAAAATATATTTTCTAAAAACTCAAAAAATATAATTGATTATTTTGAAAATGCAAACAACCAAGGACTAGATTTTCAATCAACTTGTATTGGTCTATTAAATATTTTAAAAGAAATAATAACTTTTAAAATGACAAACTCATTAGAAGTTTTAAGCATTTTAGAAAAAAAAGATATAGATCAATTATCAGACATTGAGTTAAAAGATTTATTTTGTCTATCTGATAATATTACAAATGCTTATACAAAGTCTAAAAATTCTAATATTAACTACCAATATATATTAATCAACATATTAAAAACTGTAGCAGAATTAACTACACATATAAGTGTAGTTAATTTAAACAAAAAAGTCAATTCTTCTTTACCAAACAACACTTTATCAAAAAATGAAGTTAAAAAAGAAAATGATATTGTTACAAAACCTGCAAAAGTTTATGAAGAAACAAAAACAATATCTCAAGAATTACAAAATGAATTAATAATTGATCAAAAAAAAGAAGTTGAAGCAGAGAATGAAAAACTTGAAAAAGATAGAAAAAAAGTTTTTAAAGAAGAAGAGGGAGAAAGCAAATTATTAAATTATCAAATATCGACTTTATGTCTTGAAACAAATAATTTGATTTCTGAAGTTAAAGTTACAGACGATCAAATTTTTAATTTAATTGTTGGAGCAACAAAAGAAGGAAGAAAAATATTTGAAGAAAAGTTTGAGCTTTTAATTAAAGAAAGCCAAGATAACGAAGAAGATTTAAAAAATACAATCTATTTTTACAACGTTAAAGTTAGAGCTGCAAACGATGAAGCTGTTTTAATAGTTGTTGAAGACAGTTTAACTGCAAACTGAATTAATAATAAATTTCAAGATCACGAATTCAGAAAGCTAATTTTTCAAAAATTAGGAAATGAGTTTGCTATGATTTGTATTGACAAATATAGATGAAATCATATTAAAGAAGAATATATGTATAGAAAAAAAACAAACACACTAAAACAAAATTATGAAAAAATTAATGCAATTAATTACTATACAAATTTAAGTAAAGTAGAAAACGAAAGTATATATTTACAAAGAGCAAAAAAACTTTTAAAAATAAACATAAAAGTGGTGGACTAATATGGATGAATTAATAGAAATTTTAAAACAGTTTGATGGTGTTGGTAACAAAGCGGCAAAAAAAATTTTTTTTCAAATTATGACAAGTAAGAGTAAAAAAGATAAATTAATTGAAACTATAAACAAAATTTCTGAAAGTTATTCAATTTGCGAAAGGTGTAATTTTTATAAGTTTCAAAATAAATGTTCATTTTGCGATGACGAATTAAGAGATAAAAATTTTATCTGTGTTGTATCTTTTATAACTGATGCCCAAAAAATATTAGAAAGTAATTTCAAAGGTTTGATACATGTTTTGAATGGGGAAATAAATTTAAATAAAAATATTCAACCCGAAAACCTAAAAATAAAAGAATTATTTGCTAGAATAAATAAGGAAGTAGAGATATTATTGGCTTTAAATTTAACTTTTGAGGGCGAAGTTACTGCAAATTATATTGCTAACCAATTAAAAAATAATATCAAAGGCATAACAAGAATTGCAAGGGGAATTCCTTTAGGTGGAGTTTTAGATTATATGGATTCTAAAACTTTAGAAGATGCTATAAATAATAGAAAAAATATTGAGAAAGGATAAAAGAAGTATGCTTTTTATAACACTAGAAGGAATTGATGGTTCTGGAAAAACAACTGTATCAAAAATGTTGAAAGACTCTTTAATGCAAAGTGGTCATAGAGTTTTATTAACAAGAGAACCAGGAGGAGAACCTTTAGCAGAAACAATTAGAAAAATAATTTTAGACACAGAATCAAATCCGACACCTTGAACAGAAACTCTTTTATATATTGCGGCGAGAAGACAACACTTAGATAAAGTTATTGTTCCAGCTTTAAAAGATGGGATTATAGTTATATGTGACAGATTTATGGACTCGACTAGTGCTTATCAAGGATACGCAAGAAATATTGGAGTAACCGATGTAGAAGAAGTTCAAAATATAGTTTTAGGAACTACAAAACCAGACATAACAATTTTTTTTGATATTACTCCAAAAGAAGCACAAGTTCGTTTGCTTAACAGAAAAAGAAATCCCGATAGATTAGAAAAAGAAGATCAAAAATTTCATGAGGCTGTTTATGCGGGTTATCAAATGTTAATTTCTGAAAATACAGAAAGAATAAAGGTTATTGACTCAAGAAAACCAATTAACGAAGTTATGCAACAAGTTAAATTTATTGTAGATAATGCTATTGGAGAGTTAATTTCAAACAATAATGAATAAAACAGATACATTGAATTACTTGAATAAAAATATAAAAAGCAAAACTTTACATCATGCAATTTTATTTGCTTGTCCTAATCAAGAGATTTTAGAAGAAATTTCAAACGAGTTTTCTAGAATGATTGTTTGTAAAAACTCATCTTTAGAGTTCGATGATTGCGAATGATGTATTAAAGCATCAAGAAACTTATCTTACAATATATTAAACTTAGGAAATGGAATTGAAAAAATTAAAAAAGAGGAAGTAAGTAAACTAATAAAAACTTTTTCTTCTACTAATATTGAAAACACAATTTACAAAATTTACAAAATTAAAAATGCAGAAAACTTATCAGAAGTTTCTGCAAACTCTTTATTAAAATTTTTGGAAGAACCGCCAAAAAACACTTTGGCAATTTTATTAACTAATGATCTTAATCAAGTTCTTCAAACTATAAAATCAAGATGTTTATCTATTGTTATTAACGGTGATCAAAACGAAAAATTTCATAAATCAGATATAGAAGATTTTATTTTAAATAAAGAGAAAGAAAATTTATTATTATATGCAAGAGAATTTAAAAAAATAGATAAATTAGATCAAATAAAAAATTTAGAATCTGTCTTTCACAGAATTATTTTAAACAGTTATCCAAAGTTAGCAGATATTTTTTTAGACTCTATTTTAGAATTAAAAAACTCTTCTTATACAAATTTAGTTATAGAAAATTTATTTATCAGTATATATGAGGCTATCTAATGAAAGTGATTAACAAAGTTTTAAATTATAAAAATTTAAATATTATTCAAGATACTGAAATGTTTTCGTTTTGTTTAGATTCAATTCTGCTTGCAAATTTTTACAAACCTAAAACAAAAGAAAAAAAAATTTGTGACTTTGGTACAAATAATGCAATTATTCCATTAATAGTTTCAAAGTTCTCAAATGATCAAACAAAAATAACTGGAGTAGAGATTCAAAAGCGAGCTTCAGATATCGCAAAAGAAAATGTTTTGTTAAATTGCTTGGATAAAAAAATAGAAATAATAAACGAAGACATAAAAGATTTTTTAAAAAATAAAAATAATTATTTTGACATTATTTATTGTAATCCTCCATTTTTTAAAACTAATAAAGATTCAAATTTGAATAAAAAAAGTGAAACTTTAATTCCTGCAAGACATGAAACTTTAATAAATTTAGAAGAAATTATTTTTTCAGCAAAAGTAGCTCTAAAAAATGGAGGAAGGTTTGTGATGGTGCATTTAGCAGAAAGATTAGATGAAATTATTTATTTACTTTGAAAGAATAATTTTAAAATTAAAAATTTACAATTTATTTATTCAAAAAAAAACCAACAACCAAAAAAAATACTTTTAGACGCTATAAATGACGGTAATTGTGGAATAAATATTATGAAAAACTTTTATGTTCACAATGAAAATGGAACATACACAAATGAAATGAAAAAAGTATTTGGAGACTTATCTGATGAAGATATGCAATAAAAAAAAATACATTGTTGGTTTATCTGGTGGACCAGACAGTTTATTTCTTTTGGACAACTTAATAAAAAAAGTAAATAGAGCAAAAATTATTGCTTGTCATGTTAATTATAATTTTAGAGAAGATTCTGAAAAAGATAAAAATATTGCTATAGAGTTTTGTAAAAAAAATAATATTGCTATTATTGTAAAAGATATAAGAAAAGATTATTCAAATCTAGAAAAAAATTTTGAAGCTTGAGCAAGAGAACAAAGGTATGATTTTTTTGTAGAGCAACTAGAAAAATTTAATTTTGACAAAATTCTTATTGCGCACAACATGAATGACGATATAGAAACTTACTTAATGCAAAAACAAAAAAATAATTTAACTAAATATTGGGGAATAAAAAAAGAAACTTATTATAAAGAAAAAAAAATTTTAAGACCTATAATAGAAGTTAAGAAGTCTGAGATTTTAAATTACTTAAAAGAAAATAGTATAAATTATGCTATTGATTCGACAAACTTTGATACAAAATATTTAAGAAATAATATCAGAAGCAAGTTGAGTGAAAATGATTTTGAGATCTTATTAAAAGAAAAAAAAGAACAAAATATATTATTAAAAAAACAGTACAAAAAAATTTATTCTATTCTAGAAACAGATCTTAGTATTAAACATTTCAACAAAGATTTTCATTTCAACGAGAGATTACTATTTAGTTTTTTTGAAAGTAAAGGTTTTGGTGATATCTTTTATTCAAGGAAAAAAAATACTTTAAAAGAGATTATCAAACAATTAATGTCTTCAAAGTCTTTTATAAAAATACAAATTGAAAGTTTATTATTAATTAAGGACCGTCAATACATTAAATTTATTAACTTACAAGCTTACAAAATTATAGATAAGCCAATAGGTCTTTTAGATATAAATGAAATGAATTATTTATTTTTGAAAGAAGATATCAACGATTTTGATAAAAAATTATATATAACAAATAATTGAGAGTATCATAAAAATGATTTATTTTATCAAGATAAAAAACTTAATTTATTTTATAAAAAACAAAAAACAAGCTATTATTTTAGGTTTTATCAAGCTATTATATATGACAAAAAAAATAAGAAAATAAAAAATAGTTTAAATTAATGATAAAATCAAAATATTGTCCTAGAAAAGGTGAAACAAAAAATGAAAAATAAAAGAAAGATATTTTTATGAATATTATTCTTGGCAGTTTTAATTGTTATTGGGGTTGTTTTGTACTATTTCCAAAAAGGAACTGTAACAAAATGGAATTATGATCAACTTTGTCAAAATGCTTCAAGTATAACAGGTCAAGTATCTGTTAAAGTTACATCAAACGGTGTATATGTATTAGAAGGTTACTATACTTCTGCTGGAAAAATATACAAATTTATGGCGGTTCTTGACGAGAAAGACTACTATTCTTTCAAAGGTTTAGGAATTGCAGATATGATGTTAGGTTATGAAGAAGGTAATACTTGGAAACAATTATTAGTTAGTCTTATACCAACAGTACTAATTGTTGTTTTCTACATCTGAATGTTTTCAAGCATGATGAAAGGCGGAGGCATGGGTGGTAACATGTTTGGTAACAATAAACAAAGACCAAGAGAAACCAAGTCTGACGTAAAATTTAAAAATGTAGCAGGTATTAATGAAGAAAAACAAGAATTAGTCGAAATTGTAGACTATTTAAAAAATCCAAACAAATATGCACAAATGGGGGCAAGAGTTCCTAAGGGTGTTCTAATGGAAGGGCCTCCTGGAACAGGAAAAACTCTTTTAGCAAAAGCTGTTGCAGGGGAAGCTAATGTTGCTTTCTTCTCTATGGCCGGATCAGAATTTGAAGAAATGTTTGTTGGTCTTGGAGCAAGCAGAGTTAGAGATTTATTCTCTGATGCTAAAAAAGCCGCACCTTGTATAATCTTTATTGATGAAATTGATGCGGTTGGTAGAAAAAGAAACTCTTCAATGGGTCTTGGAACAAGTGAACAAACTTTAAACCAATTACTTGTTGAAATGGATGGATTTGGAACAAACTCTGGAGTTATTGTTATGGCAGCAACTAACAGAGTTGATGTTCTTGATCCTGCCTTATTAAGACCAGGTCGTTTTGATAGAACTATTCAAATTTCTTTACCAGATATTAGAGAAAGAGAAGCAATTCTAAAACTGCATGCAAACAACAAATCTGTTTCACCAGAAATTGATTGAAAACGTATAGCTGAAAGAACTCCTGGGTTCTCAGGAGCTCAACTAGAAAATGTATTAAATGAAGCTGCAATATTAGTTGTTAGAGAAAAAAGAAAAATGATAACAATTAACGATATTGATGAAGCTATTGATAGAGTTGTCGGGGGACCAGCAAAAAAATCAAGAGCTATGACACTAAAAGATAAACAAATAGTTTCATATCACGAAGCTGGTCACGCTTTAATTGGATTAAAATTAAGATCTGCTTCAAAAGTTCAAAAAGTAACTATTATTCCTCGTGGAAACGCCGGAGGATATACAATAATGACTCCAAAAGATGAATCAAACTTTTCATCTAAAGAAGATTTACATGCAGCTATTGCAGGTTATCTAGGAGGAAGAGCAGCTGAAGAAGTTATTTTTGGAAAAGATAACATTACAACAGGAGCTCATGACGATTTAGATAAAGCAACAAACATTTCTAGAAAAATGGTTACTCAATTTGGTATGTCTAAACTTGGTTTAACAAAATATTTGACAATGGCAGAAGAAGCTTATGGTCAAACTAAAGGTGTTTATTCTGATGAAGTAGCTTATAAAATTGATCAAGAAATTAGTAATATGCTTGATGAATGTTATAAAATAGCAATTAAAATCATTAATGAAAACAAAGAGTTATTAGAATTAATCGCTGAATCATTAAGGGTTTTAGAAACTATTACAGCAGAACAAATTGACTATATTAATAAAAATAATAAATTACCAAACGAAGTTATTTTAGAAAAAGAAAGAAAAGCAAAAGAAGATAAAAAAAGAGAAGCCGGAGAAATCTTGGAATTTGAACCTGATGCTGATGAAGGCGATACAAAAAACTAATCTAACTTAAATCTGTGTTATACACAGATTTTTTTTATCTCTAAATTACTCTTATATAAGAGTTTTTAATTTATAATTATTGTATGTAAAATGGAGGTAACAAATGGATATGCAAATTAGAGCTACAAGCTCAAAAAGAAATGTAAAAATGGCAATTGTTGACATTTCAGAATCATTAGAAAAAATAATAAAACTACAAAAATCAAACCCATTAGCTTCTGTGGCTTTAGGAAGAACAATAATAGCAAACTCTTTGTTAAGTTTAAGTATTAAAGATGGAACTAAAATGACAACAAATATTAATGGAATGGGCTTAGTCGGATCAGTTATTGCAGAGTTTCAAAACAACACTATTAGAGGATATATTGAAAATCCAAACTTTGATGCTTCTAGGCTAAATGAAAACGAAGCAAGTCCGTTAGCACAAGCTGTTGGAAAGTCTGGTTTTTTACAAGTTTCAAGAGATAATGGAGGAAGCGAACCTTACACTTCAAAAGTTGAAATGATCTCTGGAGAGATAAATATGGATTTTATGTATTACTTACAACATTCAGATCAAATAAATTCACTAATAACTTCTACTGTTGAAATAAATGACGATGGAAGCATTAAAAAAGCTTGCGGAATAATTATTCAATTATTACCTGGATTTAAAGATGAAGATATTGATTTTATTGAAGAAAAAATTGGAACACTTGATCATTTAAAAAAAACACTTCTAGAAACAACAAACTATGAAGCTTTACTAAAAGATATTTGTGAAGATGCAAAAGTTTTAAGTGTTAGTGAACTAAAATTTGAATGTACATGTAATTTGGAAAAAGTAATGAATTCAATAAAAATGTTAGGGCAAGACGAAATCCAAAAAGCTTACAATGAAGGAGAAGTCGTTGAAGTTATTTGTGATTTTTGTAAAAAACAATACAATATTGAAGCAAATGAATTAAAAAACCTACTAAATTAAAATATGATATAATATTTTAGACGTTATTTAATTTGAAATAAGGAAGTGTTTTATGACAAGTACAAACTCAAATAATGGATCAGATAAAAATAATCCAGATAATATTAAATCAAAAGCAAAAGTTAATAATAAAAAAGCTAATGCAAAAAAAAGTAAAAAAGATAATGTAGAGTGATTGCCTGAATTAACTAAGGATGAAAGAGCTGCAGAAAAACAAGCTAGAGCAAAAGAAAAAATGCTAGCTAAGGCTAAAAAGTATGCTGCAAAAAAAGACTTATCTAATAGAGTTCTTAAAGTTGTTGACTTTCCAGAAGTTAATGAAACTGGATTAAAAGGATATAAAACAAGAATTAAATTACAAAAACAATTAACAAGTAAATATTCAAAAGATATATTAGTTAATAAAGATATAATTTCTACAACAGGTAACCAACCAGATACAAATAAGTATGCAATCGAATTGTACGGAGCTAAAAAGTGATATACAAATGGAGATATGGTTACACAAATTTTAAAAGGCGTAGATTTAAAAATTGAAAAAAGTAAATTTATAGTAATTTTAGGACCCTCTGGTTCAGGTAAAACTACATTACTTAACTCGATTTCTGGACTAGACAAAGTTACATCAGGAGATGTGTTCTCTGTTGGCTATAATCTAACTTTATTAAAAGACTCACATTTAACAAAATTTAGAAGGGAAAACGTAGGATTTATATTTCAACAATATAATTTATTATCAAATTTAACAGCAAGAGAAAATGCTGAAGTTGGAGAAAACCTAAGTGTTCCAACAGAAAATTCAATGTCAATTGAAGAAATATTTGAAACAATTGGTATGAAAGAACAAATGAACAAATACCCACACCAAATGTCTGGAGGACAACAACAAAGGGTTTCAATCGCTAGAGCATTAGCAAAAAATCCTGAAATTTTATTCGGAGACGAACCAACTGGAGCTTTAGATGAAGAAATGGGTAGAAAAGTTTTAGAAATATTATTAGAAGTTAAAAACAGATTTAAAACTACTGTTATTATTGTAACTCACAACCCAAACATTGCAGAAATTGGAGATACTGTAATACATGTTAGAAATGGGTTGATTGATCAATTAACAAACAATCCAAATCCAAAAAAACCATCTGAAATTGACTGATCTTAATCATTACGTTTTAGTAATTTTAACAATAAAGCTTGTATGTTTATTTTTAAAACTTAAAAAATTGTTTATAATAAAAAAGAAAAGGTAGGAAAAAAGTATGCCAGTTTTTACATTTAGAGGTATATCTGAAAATAAGGTACAAGAATATTTTAAAAAAATAGGAGAATTAGCTCAATTAATCAACGCAGACATTGAACAATTTGTTTTTTGAAATGAGGAAGCAAAGTTAATTGGGAACGGTTATGAAAAGGATGCTATCTATATTTCTATAGAATGAAAGGGTAGACCTTTAAAGCAAGAAGCTGTAACTATGCATATTCAAGAATTTTTTGGTTCAATTTCTAAACATATTTATGTTAAATTCACTGAGATTAATAGCTTCTTATACATTAACGGAGAAGTAATTAGCTAATGAAAATTAAAAACATTAATTTAAAAGGTAAAGTTTTTTTAGGTCCAATGGCTGGAACAACAAACGCAGCTTTTAGAATAATTTGTAAGGAAAAAGGAGCATCTCTTGTTTATGCAGAGATGGTTAGCACTGAAGGTCTTGTTCATAACAATCAAAAAACAAAGACAATGATTGAAGTTTCAGAGCTAGAACACCCGATTACCTTACAAATTTTTGGTTTTGATACAAACTCTTTTGTAGAAGGGGCAAAAATAGTAGAAGAGCTTTCTGAGTGTGATATAATTGATATCAATATGGGTTGTCCCGCTCCAAAAGTAGCTTTAAGAAGTCAAGCGGGGGCTAATTTATTAAAATACCCAGAAAGAGTTGGAGAAGTTATAAAAGCAGTTGTTGAAAATACAAATAAACCTGTAACTGTAAAAATGAGAATTGGTTGAGATGAAAACAACAAAAATGTTGTAGAACTTGCAAAGATTGCAGAAAAAAACGGAGCGTCAGCTATTGCGGTTCATGGTAGAACTAGAAACCAATTTTATACCGGAAAAGCAGACTGATCATGAATTAAAAGAGTTAAAGAAGCTGTTTCTATTCCTGTAATAGGGAATGGTGATGTAACTGATGGACCAACAGCTAAAAAGATGATCGAAGAAACTGGTTGTGATGGAATAATGATAGCAAGAGCGGCACAAGGAAATCCTTGAATTTTTAGAGAAATACAACATTATTTAGATACTGGAGAAGAACTTGAAAAACCATCATATCAAGAGTGAAAAGAAACAGTTATTCGTCATACAAATCTTTTAATAGAGATGCGTGGAGAAGAATTTGCAATAAGAGAAATGCGGAAGCAGGTTTTGTGATATTTAGCAAGATTAAAAAAAGAACCAATAGTTATAGAAATGAAAAAATTAGCAACCCAAATAGAAAATATTGACGATTTAAATAATTTATTTAAAATGTATGAATTAGAAATAGGAGAAAATTATGAACGATAATTTTGAAAGAGATTTTAGTGAACAAGAAATTATTCGACGCGAAAAATATCAAAAATTAGTAAGAGAAGGAAGAGACCCTTTTGAAATAACAGTTTTTGATAGAACTCATGTAATCAATCAATTGATTGAAAACTATTCAAATTTTTCAAAAGAAGAATTAGCAAACAATAAAGACCAAATCTCAACAGCAGGAAGAATAAGACTTTTTAGAGAAGCGGGGAAAAAAGCAATATTTGCAAATATTCAAGACCAAAACTCTATAATTCAAATTTATGTTAGAGAAGATGAAGTAGGAGAAGAAGAATTCAAGTATTTTCAAAATCTTGACTTAGGTGACATTATTGGAGTTAAAGGTACAATGATGAAAACAGATCATGGAGAATTAACAATAAGAGTTAAAAAAGCTCTTCTTTTATCAAAAGCTTTAAAACCGTTACCGGACAAACATTTAGGAATAGCAGATATTGAAGAAAAATATCGCAGAAGATATGTAGATTTAATAGTTAATCCTGAAACTAAAAAAACTTTTATTAACAGAAGTAAAATAATCAGAACAATTCAAAACTTTTTAGATCAAAAAGGGTACATGGAAGTTGAAACTCCAATTTTACACTCATTAAGTGGTGGAGCTGCAGCCAAACCATTTGCAACTCATTATAATGCTTTGGATAGTCAATTCTATTTAAGAATTGCAACCGAATTACACTTAAAAAGATGTATAGTTGGTGGTTTTGAAGGTGTATATGAAATAGGAAGAATTTTTAGAAATGAAGGATTAAGTACAAGACATAATCCTGAATTTACATCAATTGAATTATATGTTGCGTATAAAGACATGTACTTTTTAATGGACTTATGTGAAGAAGTAATCAGAACTTGCGCTATAGCTGTTAATGGAAAAACTACATTATCTTATGGAGGTTATGATTTAGATTTAGGAAAACCTTTTAAAAGATGACATATGGTTGATGCAATTAAAGAAGTAACAGGAGTTGATTTTTGAAAAGAGATTACTTATGAAGAAGCAAAAAATATTGCTCAAAAACACAACGTTAAAGTTGAAAATCACCACTTCTCAGTCGGGCATATAATTAATTTGTTTTACGAAGAATTTGTAGAAGAAAAAATAATTGAACCAACTTTTGTATATGGACATCCAAGAGAAATATCACCATTGGCAAAAGCTAACCCAAAAGACCCTAGATTTACAGAAAGATATGAACTATTTATTGTTAATAGAGAATATGCAAATTGTTTTTCAGAGTTAAACAATCCAATTGATCAGTTTGAAAGATTTTTAGATCAGATCAAAGAAGCGAGACAAGGAAATGATGAAGCAAATGATATGGATATTGATTTTGTTGAAGCACTAGAATATGGAATGCCTCCAACTGCTGGAATAGGTATTGGAATCGATAGACTAGTTATGCTATTAACAGGATCAGAATCAATTAAAGATGTTTTATTATTCCCTCAAATGAAACCGAGAGGATAATATATGAAGTTTGGAATTGCATTAGGCTATGTTTCAAAATTAAGTTTATTAAAAACTATTGAAGGCATGGGGCAAATAAAAAGAAAGATTAAAGAGTCTGTAAAAAGAAAATTTAATCTTTTAGAAGTTAATTCAGCAATAGTAACAGATAAAAATTTATGATTAAACGATGACGCTCAACAAACTAAAAGACCAATTGATTTTGACATTTCCTATAATAATAGTTATGGAGAAGTGCTTCAATCAAACAACAAATGAAGAAGATACTTTTTAAGTGAAGTAGGACTAAAGGATAACAACACAGGAATTTTTACAGATTTTCAATCAATTGAAAGAGATAGTGAAATTAGCAATGTTTCTTCAATAACTTATCACGAGTATGGAATGGAAATAATTAAAGTTAAATACTCTTTAGAAGATATTAATTATGTTATTACAAATATTTTTCAAATAATATCAAACGTCGACAGAGAAGTATCAAAAAATTTAACAGAATTAAACTCAAGTCATTTTGGTAACACTCTTATTTTTGTAACGCACAAAAAATTAAAAGAACTTTATCCTTTACTTACTTTTAACGAAAGAATTAATCGTTTTGGAAAAGACAATGGTTGTTTTGTGTTACAAGAGTTTGTAGAAAAACTATTTAACCAAAATAATGTAAATCAATTCTCAAGTGACATATTCGATTTTAAAACTTTTTCAAAAATATATTATTACAATAGTGACTGTGAAAAAGTTGTAAGTATTGGTTATGTTGGTTACTCTGTTGATCGTGAAACTTTAAAAAAACAAAATAATATTTTAAAAGAAAATGCAAAAACCCAAACACAGTATCACCATTTGTTAAAGTCTAATAAACTACCATTGACTATAAGTTGTGGAATATATATTGATAGAATAACAATGGCGATACTAGAAAAACAACACATTGCAGAAGTGCAATCATCTATTTGAGATCAAGACTTTGTTAATTATTGCAATATTAACAATATTAAAATATTATAATCAATCATTTTATGATTGATTTTTTTATTTATAATCAAAATAGGAGATATAAAATGATTGATTTAATAATAGTTGCTAATGGTAAAAGTTCTAGATTTGGGAAAAACAAATTATTAGAAAAAATAAATAGTCAAACTGTAATTGAAAAAACTATTGAATGTTTTTTAGAAAATAAAAATTTTAACAAGATAATAATAGTAACAAATAATGAAATTGAAAATATTTTAAAAAGTAAATTTTTTAATATTAAATTTTTAAAAGGAGGAAAAACAAGAAGTCTTTCTGTTAAAAAAGGATTACAACTTGTTGATTCAGAATTTGTAATGGTTCACGATGGAGCTAGACCTTTTGTAAATAATAAACTTATTGAAAATTTAATTAGTAGTATTAAACAAAATGATGCAGTTGTACCTGTTCTTAAAATTACAAGTTGTTTAAAAAGAACCATAGGAGAATTAATCACTCAAAATAGAGATGAGTTTGTGGTAAGTCAAACTCCACAACTATTTAAAGCTAGTGCATTAAAAAAAGAGTATAAAAACGTTGATCAAGATTGATATGATGATTGCCAAGCAATTGAAAATAAAGGTTATAAAATTATAACAATTGATGGAGATAATGAAAATATAAAAATTACTTATAAAAGTGATATAAAAAGATAATATAAATTAAGTTTTAAAAAGATTTAATATATAATATATAGGCGAGTTAATTTATATTAACTCCTTGCCTAATAAGGCCAATAGACCATAAGGAGAAGCTAGTAAATATATGATTAGAAAATACGAAGTTATGTATATAATTGATCAAGACACAAGTGATGTTAAAGCAATTCAAACTAAATTGAATGACATACTTGTTGCTAATGGCGGTAAAATTCTTGAATCTGAAGATTGAGGATTAAAAGATTTTGCCTATGAAATAAACAAAAAGAAAAAAGGTTTTTACACAGTTTTAATCGTAGAAACAAATAGTGATAATATTGAAGAATTTAGACGTGTGTCAAGAATTGACAAAAGTGTTGTTCGTGAATTAATTATTAACACAGAAAATGAAAAAAAATACATTCAGTCAACTAAATTATCAAAAACTGATATGGCTAAATATAAAGAAGAGAAAAAACCTTCAAGAGGGTTTGAAAGAAGACCAAACTACAGAAGACCAGAAGGTGATAATAATTCTCAACCACAAAGAGAATTTAAAGCTGAAGCTGCAAAAGAAAACACAGCACCAGTTGAAGAAAAAAAAGTAATTAAAAAAGAATCTGA
The DNA here is from genome assembly GCF_004379335.1 of Spiroplasma gladiatoris. Taxonomy (NCBI): domain Bacteria; kingdom Bacillati; phylum Mycoplasmatota; class Mollicutes; order Entomoplasmatales; family Spiroplasmataceae; genus Spiroplasma; species Spiroplasma gladiatoris. Next base: position 23,902 of record NZ_CP038013.1, read on the forward strand.
TTAATCTGATTTAAAGGAGGAAGAAAATGAACTCAGTAAACTTAATAGGAAGAATTACAAAAGATCCAGAATTAAGAACTTCAAGCGGAGGAAAAGTTTTTGTAGCGTTTACTTTAGCGGTCAACGAATATGGAGCAGGAACTCAATACACTCAATTTATTCCATGTTTTGCATGAGAAAAAACAGCTGAAAATATGACTAAATTTGTTAAAAAAGGATCACAACTTGCTGTTGAAGGAAGCATTAGTGTTAGACAAGATAATAGCAACAATCAATATTCAACAGTAGTTACTGTTAGAGCAAATCGTGTTCAATTTCTAGGTTCAAGTCAAGGAAGTGGAGCTAACAATTCACAAAACTACAACCAACATCAACAACAAAACAACCTACCTCAAACAAATAACTATGATTTTGATTTAATTGAAGATAATAATCCTTCAAATGATGATGATTCAATTTTATGAGAAGATTAAAAGGAGAATAAATTATGAAACCAAAATTTATAAGAAGAAAAAAAGTTAACTTTTTTGCTAAAAATAGTATTGATTACATAGATTATAAAGATGTAGATTTATTAAAAAAATTTATATCAACTAATGGACAAATATTACCAAGAAGAATTACAGGAACATCTCCTAAACACCAAAGAATGCTTGCTACTGCAATTAAAAGAGCAAGAATTATGGGATTGCTTCCATTTGTAAGTAATTAATTTATGTTTTTTAATTAAGCACTCATTTATAGAGTGCTTTTTTTAATAGTTTGTTATAATTATTTTGGTGATTTATATGAAAGTTATTTTATTACAAGATGTAAAAAATTATGGTAAAAAAGATCAGGTTGTAGAAGTTTCTGATGGATATGCAAAAAACTATTTAATTCCAAAAAAATTAGCTATTTTAGCAACAAAAAATGATGTTAGTCATTTAGGAGTTAGATTAAAAAAAGAACAACAAATAATGGATGCTAAAAAAAATGTAGTTGAACAATTAAAAAATCAAATAGAATCTTTAATTTTAAACTTTAGTTTAAAAGTTAAAAGTGGAAAACCATTTGGTTCAGTCTCTTTATCTCAAATTTGTGACAGATTAAAAAAAGAGTTTAGCATTGATCTAGATAAAAGAAAGTTTGAAAAACACGATAACTTAGTTGAAATTGGATTACATTATTTAAAAATTAAACTAGATTTTAAAATTATTGCAACTTTAAAAGTTCAAGTAGAAGGAATAGAATAATGGTTCCAAACATTGACATAGCACAGCAATCGATTTTAATAGATTCAGAAAAAACAGTACTTTCTATTGCTATGCATTCTCCAAAAGTTAATTTTGAAATACTTAGTAGGTTAGAAGCAGATGACTTCTCTATTGAATCTCATAAAATTATTTTTAAGGCAATCAGTGCTATTAATCAAAATAATCAAACCCCATCAATTGCGATATTATGCCAATATTTAGAAGATAAAAATCAATTAGAAAAAGTTGGAGGTTTAGAATATTTAGCTGATATTTCAAGTTATTTTTATACTGATGAAGGTTATGAAGATTATGTTCATATTGTTTTTAAAAATTCTATAGGAAGACAATTAGACCGCTTTGTAATTGAAATAAAACAACTTAGAGATAGTAAACACCCAATCGAAGAAATCTTTATGATTGCTCAACAAAAAATTTTAAATATTAAAACAGAATTAAAAACAGAAGATGCTGAAGAAATTAAAAAAACAATTGTTGAAGTTGTAAAAAAAATTGAAGCACTTGAAAAAAATGGAGATATTATTAACGGTGTACCTTCTGGATTTAATGATTTAGACACAATCACAAATGGTTGGCAAAAAGGTGATTTTATCATTCTAGCGGCAAGACCAAGTATGGGGAAAACTGCTTTTGCACTAAATCTCGCTATTAATGCAGCTGAAAGACAAAAAGGAGTTGTATTTTTCTCCTTAGAAATGCCAAAAGAACAATTGGTACAAAGAGTTTTATCTTCTGTATCTGCAGTTGATGCTTCACTATTAAGAACAGCACAAAACTTAACAACAGAAACTTGATCAAGAATAACTAATGGTAGCGAGCAAATTAAAAATATGAATATTGTAATTGATGATTCACCAGGATTAAATGTTTTACAAATTCAATCAAAATTAAGAAAACTTAAAAGAGATTTTAATATTGAACTTTGTGTAATTGATTACTTACAACTAATTTCTTCTATTCAATCAAGAATGGATAATAGACAAAATGAAGTAGCTGCAATTTCTAGACAACTGAAAAAAATTGCAAGAGAGTTAAATATACCAATTATTTGTTTGTCACAATTATCTCGTAGCGTGGAAAAAAGAGAAGAAAAAACTCCATTAATGTCTGACTTACGAGATTCAGGAGCGATTGAACAAGATGCTGACATAATTATGTTTTTATATCGTAAGGCTTATTATGAAAAAAAAGAATATGATAATTTAGAGGTACAGGCTAATGATGAAACAGATGTGATTATTTCAAAACATAGAAATGGTGCAACGGGAGTTATAAAAGTAAACTTCTTAAGAAGTTATGGTAAATTTATAGATAGAACTAAAAACTCTTAAAAAAATCGCAAAATTATTATAAAATTATCTAGCAAGATAGGAGAAAAGTATGAAAAAATTATTATCACTTATGAGTATTATGACAATTGTTGGAAGTGTTTCTACTTCCGCTTTAGCTTGTACGCTTGAAACAAAAAAAGTTGTAGTAACAGTTGATGGGTTAGAAAATAAAGTTGAAAAACCAGAAGAGTTAGAAATAACTAGTTATGATAACACTTTACAAGCTAACAAAGTAACTACAACCGCAAGTCTTTTGTTAGAAGGGATAACTTTTACAAAAGATAAATATCAAAATGCACAAACTCTAAATAAACAAAAAGAATTTTTAGGTGTTCAAGGGCAAAGCTTATCTTTAAATAAATACTTAGATGATAATGCAGAAGCTATTAATAAAGATGAAACTTTAAAAAGTTTTAAAGAAGCATACGAATCTTCTCGTAATACAAACTTTACTTCAATAGATTTTGGAAGAAGTGAAGAAGCAAAAACTAAAAATAATAAAAATAGTAATTTTGATGTAAAAACAGATTCAAGAATTTTTGTTGTTAAAAAAAATAAAGAAGATAAAAAAGTTACTTCATCAGAAATAGTTGACAATTGAGATATTACAGAAGGTTTAGATAACAAAACTAAACTAAAAAATGATGCTAAAACCGTTATTGAAACTGGAAAATCACTAGACAGTTTTTTAGAAGTGTTGGCACAAAAAGATGCAGAAACTAAAATTTTTGAAAGCTATGACTCAACAAATGATGATGACAAAGAAATAATAAATAGAGCTACAAAATTAAGTAAAGTTGCAGAAGATGAAAAAAACACAAGATCTATAAAATTGCTTGGTGAGTTTGATGTACCAACTAAATTTGATAAAAATGTTGTTAAACCAGTTGATGATAAAGTATTAGAGTCTGCTCCAACAGGAGATACCTTTAAATTATATGCTTCAGAAGATGGCAAAACAATTCAAGCTAATAAATCATTTGTTTATACAGAATCAAAAAACTTTGCAAAAATAACTTTAGGATTTGAAGACCCCGGGATTAATGAAAACATTGTAAATTATAAAATTGAATATAATAATATTAATAAGATTGCAATACAATGAGGACTTAAAAATGTTGATCTTACAACAACAAATGACGGAGTTGAATATTCAATTGTTTGATACGAACCGTATAAATATAGTTTTAAAAATACTTTCGCAGATGAAAAAAAATACATGTACAACATTTTAGATGAAAATTTTGTTCCTGAAATTAAAATTACAAAAAAATAATTACTACAATCCTTTATATTTAGATTCAGACTTGGTTCTAATAATCTTCATATGAAGGATTTTTATATTATAATTATTATACTAAGTAGTAAAGTACCTCTTTAAAAAAAAGTAATTTTGTGAGATAATAATTTATATTAAAGGTGAGGGCTATTTGTGAATTATTACGTAAGACTTGATAATGGCTACTATCATATAGTTGATGGTAATATAAATAAAGTGGTTGCATCATTTGCGAGCGAAGTAGACGCTCACAAATTTCTTCAATCACTTTTTAGTGCTTTAGGAGAACCTTGTTTAACAGTTTATGATTCTTTAATTCAAGGTCCTGTTTTTGGTCAAAATGGTTTTGCTTTTTCTAATAGTTCTATTCAACAGCCTGATTTTCCGTTGTGTCAACAACCAATGCTAAGTTCTATTCCATCATTTGTTGGTTCTCAAAACTTTATGAATTACGATTATCAAAGTCAATATTTGCCAAACCCTCCTCAAGACATGATGTTTTCATACCATCAACCAATGGAAGGTTATCCACAAAATGAAAACTTTAATGTAAGTGGAATGCCAATAAACAATGATATTTACGGACAAAACTCTAAATTAGATCATTTAAATAGTTTCGGACAAAACCAACAATTAAGGCAAGATAGTTTTGACAGCAGTCATTTACTAAAACAACAACTTAACAACGGTTATGCACAAAATAAAATGCAAGATTATAATAATAGAACTCAAAATAATGCGAGTCAATTTTCTAATAATAGAGTTCAACCACAGCAAACCACACCCAACGTTCAACCAATAAACCAACCAAGTTCAAATCAAAATAATAATGAACAGTTTAATGTAGCTCAACATGGTGGAAAACATGCAAATCAAAACGAACAACAAAGCGAAATTGCAAGTAATAGTAGTAAAGACAATCCAAACTTAAACCAAAACAATAATTTATCTAATAACCAAGAAGAGCAAAGTGCGAATAAAAATAAAGAAAACCAAGAGTCATCAAAATCAAAGTATAAAGGTGATAAAACTTACTATGTAGATGAAAAAGATAAAGTTTATCACGATAGAAAAATTGAATTTGATGATACAACTATGGCATTTGATGTTAATGCTTTAGAAGAAGAAGGTGCTATTGTACAAGTTGATGATTTAGAGATAAATAATAAAGACGATGATAGTTTAGGAGAAGCTGCTGCTTATTCTAAAAAACGAAAGATGGGAAAATCAAAAGAAAAAAAGGAAGAAGACGAAGCTCTAGATAATTTCGAAATAAATAGTGCTGCATTTGTAAATGATATAGATTTTGAACAAAATGATTTATCTGATTACAAATTAAAAAGCGAAGAAATTAACAAGTTAAAACGAGAACGAAATACTCAAGAAAATATTATTAGTGATTATGATTTAGATAATATGAGTTCAGTTTTAGGGAGCGGTCGTCAAAAGTATGATTCTTGAGACAAAAGTGTTTTAGAAGAAAATAAAAATTTTACCGAATCTTATGAATTTAATGATACCAATGAGAATGATGATTACACTCTTACTGAAGACGAAATTAAAAAATTTGAAGAAAAAATTTTAGGACCATCTAACGATTATAAAACTGACTTTAATAATTACGACAATTTAAATACGGAATCTCAAAACAATCAATATTGAGATGAAATAGCAAATTATGATAAAAGATCAGCTCAAAATTTAGATGATATACAAAAAAAATCTTATGGAAGTGAATCTATAAACGACTCAATACCTAAAGAAGTAACAATATCTAAAAAAGCAGATGACGTCATTGATCTTGGACCAATTGAAGAAGATGATGAAATTTTTTCTACACCAAGAAATGACGCTCAACAAAAAGACTATGAAGATTATAGTGCTTTAAGAAACGATAAAAAAGCACTTAAAAAAGCTAAAAAAACAAGCAAAAAAGATTTAGGTTTAACTAATGATTCGATAACTTATGTTGTTGATGGAGTAGAAGATAACTTAGACCTTCAAAAATCTTTTAAAAATTTAAAAAATATAGAAAAAATAAGTAAAAAAAATAAAAAAGCTGAATTAAAAAATCAAGAAAATATCATAAATACAAACATAAAAACAGAATTTATTGAACAGGAATTTATTAGTCAAACAAATGAACAAGTATTTTCTTCAAATAACTTTAAAGAAGATACAAATTCATCAACAATTACACAATTGTATGAAAATAATTTAATGCCAACTCATAGTCCTGTTTTATCTAAAAAAGCAGATGACATCATTGATCTTGGACCAATTGAAGAAGATGATGAAATTTTTTCTACACCAAGAAATGACGCTCAACAAGAAAAAGAAGAAAAAATTGAAATTACTAAAAAAGATAGAAAAGCTTTAAAAAAAGCTAAGAAAGTTGAAGAAACTTATAGAAAACGTTATACAAAAATGTTAAGAGATTAATATGTTGGATATATTGGCAAATATTAAAGAAGATTGAAAAAAATTATTTGAAAAAAATGGTATTGATAAAGATATCTATGAAGTTTTAGATAAAATTAAAAACTTCAATAATGTCTATCCCCCTAAGGAAGAAATATTTAGGGTTTTTGAATTAATTGATTTTAAAGATGTAAAAGTTATAATTTTAGGTCAAGACCCTTATCATAGCGATTTAGTAGCAAATGGAATCGCATTTAGCGCAAGCAATAAGGTAAAAACGCCAAGAAGTTTAGCTAATATTTTTAAAGAACTAAATAACGATTTAGGTATTGATCATTTTAACAACAACGATTTAAGTGGGTGAGTCAAGCAAGGAGTTTTATTATTAAACACTTGTTTAACTGTACAAAAATCCCTACCAGGATCACATACAAACATTGGGTGAGAACAAATAATTATTAAAATTATTAAAATATTGAGCAAAAACAATAATTTAATTTATTGTTTATGAGGAAATTTTGCAAAAAACTTATATAATATTCTTAATATAAATAGTGAGTTTGTCATAAAAAGTGCTCATCCATCACCGTTTAGTTATAAAAAAGGGTTTGAAAACTCAAAACCTTTTTCAATTATCAACAATTATTTAATTTCTTTAAAATTAGAAAAAATTGATTGAACTAAATAAAGGAGAAAGTATGCAAAAGTTAGCAGAATTAATGTTACAAGGTAACAACTTAGCTTATCTAGGTTCTGGAATAATAGGGTTTTTTATACTTGCATATATTGTTTATAACTGTTTGTCTTATTCAATCCTTAGAGAAAGGTATCACGGGATTAGATTTACAACAAAAAACATTGCTTATATAACAATGCTAGTAGCAGTTAGTGCAAGTGTAACAATTGTTGTTTCCTTAGTTGCTCCTGTTACTGTTTTTCCACCAGTTAGAATAGCTATTGAAGGATTAATGGTAAAAATTGCAGGTTTCATTTTCGGACCAATTGTTGGAGTTATAGTGGGGTTAATTACTGAAATAATTGTTATGCTATTTGTACCTTCTTTCATTCACCCTGCATTTATAATTGTTGTTATTTGTTATGGATTTGTTTCTGGAATTGGGGCAAGTTTTTTAAGAATTGGTAAAGGTAATAATTGAATAATAGTAGCAATTTTAAATATATTTTTATTAGCATTTGCTGGTGTAATGTATTACATCATTGACGTTGCAAATTTTCCTGATAATACAATTAATATGGCTGGAATACTTATGAGTAAAGAGGTATTTAAATGAGTATTTCTACTTTCAGTATTTTTATGTGTAATAATTGTTTGAATTGTTTATATCGTAGGAACAGTAACTGGTAAAAGTAAAAAACTCAATGTCTTTTTACCAATTATGTTATTTGCAACGGCATCCGAATACCTAGTCACAGCTTTAATCTCTGCTTGAGGAGATTATGGTTTTTTAGGATTAGAAACCGGAGACAATGATAACGGTTATATTTTAATGTTTATGTCAAGATTAGTTCAAGCTCCAATTAAAATTATTGGTAACTCAGCAATTTTATATTATACTTATAAAGCAGTATCACCATTAATTAAAAGTGATAGATAGGAATTTAATAATGCTAAAAATTTATGACTCTCTTACGGGCGAGAAAAAAACTATTAATGACTCAAAGGTAAGAATCTATACATGTGGACCAACAGTTTATAATTATATCCATATTGGAAATGCAAGACCATTAATATTGGCAGACTTAGTTGTAAAATTTTTAACCTTTAAAGAAGTTAAGGTAAAATATCTTTTAAATATCACTGATATCGATGACAAAATAATTAATAAAGCTATAGAAGAAAATGTGTCTGAGTTTGACATAGCCAAAAAATATAGCGATGCATTTTTTAATGATATAGAAAATTTAAACATAACACTCCCAACTAAAGTAATACCAATCTCTTCAAAATTGATTGAGATAATTGATTTTATAGAAATTTTAATAGATAAAAAGTATGCTTATGAAGTAAATGGAAATGTATATTTTGATATTTCTTCCTTAGAAAAAGAATATGGAGAATTATCAAAACAAAAGAAAGAAGAATTAAACACAGGAGCAAGAGTTGAACAAGATTTTAATAAAAAAAATTCTGGCGACTTTGTTCTTTGAAAAAAAACAGATAAAGGGAAGAAATGGCTATCAAAGTGAAGCTATGGTAGACCAGGTTGACATACAGAGTGTGCCTTACTAATTGATAATTTCTTTACTAAACCTTTAGATATTCATATTGGAGGAATTGATTTAAAATTCCCTCATCATGAAAACGAAAGAATACAGTATATTGCAAAAAATAATAAAGAAATAGCAATTGCTTGGGCTTACAATGGACATTTGTCAATTAATAATGAAAAAATGTCAAAATCATTAGGAAATACTATTTTAGTAAAAGATTTTATTGAGAAGTATGGAGCTAATGAGTTAAGATTTATTTATTTAAATAGCAATTATAAACAGCCATTAAATATAACAGAGGAATTAATTAACCAATCAATTGAATGAAACAACAAAATCTTTAATTTATTGAAACTGGCTAATTGAAAAATTGCAACAAAAGAAGTTATTTTAAATAATCAAACACCAATTGATGATGATTTTGACTCTTATAAATATATAACTAAATTTAAAGAGTTTATGAATGATGATTTAAACACTCCAATGGTAATAACTTTATTAGAAGAAATGGCAAAAAACATTAATAAACAAATTAAAAACAAAGTTTTAGACAAAACCTTAGAAAAATTTAAGGCGATCTTAAATGTATTAGGTTTAAGTTATAAAATATTAGACATTGATAAAAAAACAAAAGAGAAGTTATTGGAATGATTAATGCTATTAGAAAATAAAAATTATGAAAAAGCAGATATCATTCGGAAAAAACTTCAAGAAGGAGGAATTATTTAGTATGCCAAATATAGTTTTTGGAAAAAAAAACATTTTTAGCATTATTAAAAACTCCCCTAGTTTAGTCGAAAAAATTTATGTAGTTAAAGGATTTTCGTTTGATAATGAAATCTATAATTTAATAAAAACAAATAACTTAAAATGAGAATCAATAGAAATTAAAGAATTTCAAACGATTTTAAATCAAAATGTTAATCATCAAAACATAATTGCTTATGTAAAAGACTTTCAATATAGTCAATTGCAAGATTTAATAAGCAATGAAAAAAAACAAACTATTCTTGTCTTAGATAGAATTCAAGATCCAAATAACTTTGGTGCTATAATTAGAAGTTCTGTATTATTTGGAGCAAATGGAATTGTTATTTTAGACAGAAACCAAACAGAAGTAACACCAGCAGTTATAAAAACCTCTGCAGGAACAGCTTTTGAAATGCCAATTGCAAAAGTTACAAATCTTGCTAACGCTTTAAATGTTTTAAAGCAAAAAGGATTTTGAGTTTATGCTTCGTATTTGTCAGATGATTCAGTTGATCTTTCAAATATAGTTTTTGAAGATAAAAAAGTTATTTTAATTGGAAGTGAAGGTGAAGGTTTGACAAACAAACTAGTGTCACATTCTGATTTTAAATTTAAAATTAAAACATCAAACATAATTGATTCACTAAATGCATCTGTTGCAACAGGAATAATTCTATTTAAAGCAAACGTTGACCAATAATAGTTTAAAGCATGCCATCTATTTGATTTTAAAAGATAAATTTGAATTTTTAACTCATGAAGAACTACTAACAGTTACAGAAAGAACTGAAAACATCATGCTAAAAATTCATAGAAAATCAAAATTAAATTTATTTGAACCAAGTGAAGAATTAACCCCTTTTTATGAAGCTGTTAATGAAATTGCAAGAGTTTATGATGAAAAAAAATGTGACAATTTTTTAGCTTTTTACTATTTAAGATTAAGACAAAGAATTTTAGACTATATGAGATGAATTACAAGAAAAAATCGTGATCTATTTAAAATGGAAAGCATTGTTCAATACGAAAACGGTCAAACCAATTATGATAAAATGGTTGATAAATATTCTTATGAATCTTTTGTAGAACAAAATTTAAACCATATAAGTCGAACTACCTTTTTAGCTTTTTGTAAAAGTAGTAAAAATTACAAAGACATTATTACAATTAATCTTGTTTTAAATGGTTATAATATTCGAAAAACTTGCTTGATGCTAGATATTACAAGAAGAGAATATGATAAAATAATTACAAATTTTAAAAAGTTTTTAATTAATTTACTAATTGAAGATAAAAATATATAATATTTTTTAGAAAGAGTGTTTTGTATGGCAATTGCATCAAAGAAAAAGATTTTATTAGTTTGCGAAGATTGCTTGTCAAGAAACTATAGTTTGCAAAAAAGCACTATCTCACAAAGAGAGAGATTAATTATTAAAAAGTTTTGTAGCAAATGTAATTTAAGAACAACACACAAGGAGTCAAGATAAATATGAAAGAAAAAGATTTGGATAAAAAAGCTCAAAAGCAAGCTTTAAAAGAGAAAATTAAAGCTGAAAAAGCAAAAGCAAAAGCGGCTAAAAAAGAACAATTTAAAGAAATTTATGCTGCCCTTGAAGGTGACAAAGGTCTTACAAAAGAGCAACGTGTTAAAAAAGCAAGAGCTGCAAAAGTAAAAGAGCATAAGCAAAAAATTAATGTTAAGTTAGCTTTAAAAGAAGCTCCAATAAAAATGCTTAAAGAGATCAACAAAATTAAATGAAGTGGAAGAGCAAATTTAGGACAAAAATTTTCATGAGTAATTATATTTATATTAATTTTTGCATTATTTTTCTACGGAATTGATACTGGATTAAAACATTTATTTATATTAATGAAAATCATTTAGGAGAAACAAAAAAAATGGAAACTAAAGAAATAGCATCGCTTACAGAAGAACTTGAGTCTTATAAAGGTCAATGGTTTGTAATAAATTGTAATAGTGGTCACGAAGACCGTGTAAGAGGAGATTTATTACAAAAAATAGAAACTTCAGGACTTGAAGAAGTTATTTTTGATATAAGAATTTCAAAATCTCAATTTATGGGGAAAAACAATAAGTTAACTGATAAAAACAAATATCCTGGTTATTTATTTATAAATATGTTAATGAATGATGAAACTTGATTTATTGTTCGTAACACTCCGGGAGTGAATGGTTTTATTGGTTCGTCTGGGAAGGGTGCTAAACCATTTCCAATCACTGCAGAAGAAGTAGCAAGAGTTTTACAAAGTCAAAATGATAGTGGGTCAAAAAACACTGGTCAAAAAAACACCGGTCATACTCAACCTAAAAAAGAAAAAGTATTATTTACAGCTTCTTTTAAAAATAAAGATGTAGTTGTTGTTAAAGATGGACCTTTTGCAAATACTGAAGGACAGGTCTTAGAAATGGATTTTGAAAAAGGAGTTGCTGTAGTGAACATTGAATTGTTTGGTAGAATTACACCAACTGAATTTGAATTTTCAAACCTTGATTTAGCTTATAAATCATAGCAGCAACTTTATTTATAAAGTTGCTTTTTTAAACAAAAATAGGGAGATTAATATATGAATACAATTAAAATTAAAATTATTTTAGAAGATTCTAGAGTTATGAATGCAGAATTATACCCAGACTTAGCACCATTAAGTGTAGAAAATTTTGTAAATTTAGTTAAAAAAAATTACTTTGACGGACTAATTTTTCATAGAGTTATAAAAGGATTTATGATTCAAGGTGGAGGTTTGGATATAAATATGCAAGAAAAAAATGACTTAGATCCAATTAAAGGAGAGTTTTCAAGTAATGGGTGGAAAAATAACTTGCAATTAAAACATGGTAAAGGTGTTTTATCAATGGCAAGAACAAATGATCCTAACAGTGCAACAAGTCAATTTTTTATCGTGACTGGGGAAGCTGGATTTTTAGATGGACAATATGCAACATTTGGAAAATTAATTGACAATAAAAGTCTTGAAGTCGCAAGTCAAATAGAAAACTTAGAAACAAAAAGTGTTGATTTCTACGATGATGTTCCTTCACAACCAATAATTATAAAAACCATTGAGTTGATCTAATGACTACTATATGGGTTATTTATATATTTTATAAAAACTAAAAAATTTTTATAATTTAAAATATATTTTTTGGAAATTTTTTTAAAGTTACTATATAATAATAAATGGGATTGGTCCCAAAATAAATTTATGTAAAGGGAATTAAATTTTTAAACAAATATTGAAAATAAAAAGTGATAAAGAGTATATTTAAGGATGTCAACTAAAGGACTTGTGTATTATAAGATATACGTTAATAGCATTTTATAAAATATATATCAACTAAATAACTGGTTTGTGATGTAATCAGTTTTTTTAATGATTACACAACATTTTTTGTTGTTATTTAATATATTTGTTTTAAATTTATGATAATATTATTAATGGCAGATTTTAATTGTGGAAGTAAGAATATGAATATATTTAAACGTTAGGACCACAGCGAAAACAGGGAGGTGTTGTTCGTGGCAAAAAAAATCACACGTATAGCAAAACTTGAATTTATGGCAATGCAAGCAAAGCCTGGAGCTGAATTAGCTTCTTTAGGAATTAACATGCCGCAATTCACACAACAATTTAATGAAGCCACAAAAGAAAGAGCTGGAGAAGTAGTTCCAGTTGTTATCACAGCTTATGATGATAAATCATTTGACTTTGAATTAAAAACAACTCCTGCAGCATTTTTATTAAAAAAAGCAGCAGGAATTAACAAAGGAAGTAAAACTCCTGGAAAAGAAGTAATAGCAACAATTTCAGCAGATGAAGTTAGAAAAATAGCAGAATACAAAATGGTTGATTTAAATGCAACTAATATTGAAAGTGCTATGAGAATTATTGAAGGATCAGCAAGAAACATGGGTATTAAAGTAACAGGTATGCCTGAAAAAGAAGGTAATAAATAATGCCAAAATTAAGCAAAAAACTTAAAGTAGCAAATGCTAAAGTAGATAAAACTAAATTATACCCAATCAATGATGCAATTAAACTTGCAAAAGAAACTTCAATTACAAAATTTGATTCTACAGTAGAAATAGCTTTTAATTTAAATGTTGATCCAAGACATGCCGATCAACAAATTAGAGGTGCTATTGTATTGCCTGGAGGAACAGGAAAATCTCAAAAAGTTTTAGTTTTAACTAAAACAAAAGCAAAAGAAGCTCAAGAATCTGGAGCAGAGTTTGTGGGGGCAGAAGAACTAATACAAAAAATTCAAAAAGATAATTGATTTGATTTTGATGTAATAGTTGCAACACCAGAAATGATGGCAGAACTTGGTAAAATTGGTAAAATCTTGGGACCAAAAGGACTTATGCCAAACCCTAAAACAGGAACTGTTACAGTTGATGTAAAAAAAGCAGTTGATGAAATTAAAAAAGGTAAAGTAGAATATAGAACTGACAAAGAAGGAAACATCCACTCAATACTTGGAAAAGTTTCATTCAAAGAAGAAGAATTATTAAAAAACTATCAAGCTTTAATTGATGTAATAAAAAAAGCAAAACCAGCTGCAGTTAAAGGAACATATATTAAAAATATATCTGTTACCACAACTATGGGTCCTGGTATTAAAGTACTAATTGAAAATTAATTTAAAACATTTACAAAGTTAGTTGAATATATAATTCAATTAATAAGTAAATGTTTTTTATACCTTAGAGGAGCAATGGTTCAATGGGTTTACTAGTCACTAAAAATAGTGTATAATACTAATAAATAACAAAAAGAGGTAATTGTGTTGAAAAAGTTATTATCCAGTTTTTTCATTTTGCTTTTAACAACTTTTTCTACAAGCTTTGTTATAGCTTGTCCAGTCCCTGCATTAAATTTAAACGATTTAGAATTTAAAGACCTTGGTGTTGTTAAAGGAGTAGGTAGTCTTCCAAATGAAGAATATTTAGTTGAAAAAATTAATGAAATGAATAATCTAAATATTAAGGCAAATGAAATTTATATTGATAAAACTCAATTAACAATTTCATATGCAAAAATTATTGCTAAATGAAATTCCTTAAAATTTATTGGAGAAGCAAGTTTAAATTTTACTTATGTAGAGAAAACAGTATTATCAAAAGTTATAAAGAAAAAAACTTTGGGGGAAGTAGAAAACGTCTCTGAAGATTCTATTTTAAAGGCTGTTAATAAAGTAAACTCAACAAATTTTACTATTGAAGATGTTTCTGTTATACCAAAAAAAAATAATACTGGTGCTACATTAATATCAAAAAAACAATCTAATTATGTTGGGGATGTTGACGTATCTTATTATATAAAACCAGAGAAAGAGAAATGAGACTTATCAACAATAAGAGCAGAAGATAAAATTTTAAGAACTGAAAAAAACACTTATGTGGAAGATGTAAATATTGTAGCTATAGAAAAAATTAAAGAAATTTGGGGTATAACAATTGAAAAAAATAAGGATTATACTTATGATCCTGATAAAAACTTTAAAGCGCCATCTAAAATTGCTGATGGAAAATTTGAAATAACTTCAACTTCAAATAGTGAACTTTTAAAAGCAAACCGTTCGGTAACTTTTATTATTCCATATAAATATAAACAAGAAGGAGAAAATACTTTATGAAAAAAATATTAGCGTTTTTAAGTTTTTCATTATCTACTTCTACTTTGTCAACTATAGTAGTTTCATGCTCGAATACCGCTTATGATTTAAACGAAATTATAGAATCTGATCTTGGAGAAATTCAAGGACCAACAGAGTTACCAACTTTATCAGATATTATAAAAGCAATAAATGCAAAAAATACAGAATTTCAACTAGAAGAAGACGATGTTTACATCAAAAAAAATAATCCACAAACTTTAACGAAAGCAACTTTATATTCTTCTTGAAAGTCAGTAAAGTTTATTGGTAGAGTAGTTGTTAATTATAATTATATAAATTCTAAAAAAGATTTATCTAAAATAGAAAATAATACTATTTTGAATTTAGATTTAAATATAAAAGAAGAAGTAGTTAAGCAAGTAACTAACAAAATTAAAGAACTTTTAGATGTTGATGTTTTTGAAGACACTGATATTGTTTTGGAAAATTTAGTACTACCAAAAGAAGAAAAAGATGGTTCAGTAGAAGTTAAATCTATTGAAACAAGTGAAAAGTTATTTGCCAATAAATCCATAACATTTGTTTTAAAATTAAAAGAAACAAAAACAAATATAAATACAGTAATTAAAATTTCAAAACTTGGAGAAATAAAAGACGAAGAAGAACAAACAATTTTAGATGCAATTAATAAGGTTAATGAAACAAGTTTTACTAATCAACTTATAATTAAAAAATTGGGAGATGGTAAATCTGCAAATGTAACTGCACAAGAAAGTTCTAAATTTGAAGGAAGTGTTAAAGTTACTTATTCATTACCAGTTATAGTTGATAAAAAAGATTTAAATGAAGTTACTGGAGAGAAACTAAAAATAACACCAAGCGATGATAATCAGCAAGAATCTTTTGAAGCAACTGCAATAAAAAGAATTAAAGAAGTTTTGAATATTGATGTTCAAAAAGGAGAAGACTTTAGTGTTGAAAAAAATGACTTTGTTAAACCCACACCTGATAAAGAGGGAAGTTTAAAAATCACTTCAACTTCTTCAAGTAAAAAGTTAATCGCTAATAAATCTATAACTTTTATAGTAAAATATTTTTCAGTTTAAAAAAGTTTATGTTTCACACAAACTTTTTTTATTTTATATAATTTAAATTTGGAAATCTTGAAAAAAATATTTTTTACACAAAATAATTTTTTATTATAATTAACTTAGGTTTAATTATCAAAGAAGTAGGAGATAAAAACGTGAAAAAATTACTTAGTTTATTAGGGGCTATGGGAATGATTACAACTACTTCAAGTACAGTTGTCGCATGTCCAGATAATGGCAATGAAGTAAAAGATTTAAATAACATGACAACAAAAAACTTAGGAGATATTAAAGGAACAGAAAGTTTATCATCAATTTTTGAAATTGTTCAAGCAATAAATGTGGTAAACAAAGATTATGGTTTACAAGATAGTGATGTTGAATTTGATGGAACACCAACAACTTTTAAAGCAACTTTAAAAGCAAAAACAGACTCAAAAAACTTTACAGGATCTGTTGAAGTAAGTTACAAACACATTCAAGAAAAATTAGATTTATCAACTATTAAAGTTGAAGAAAATGGTTTTAAAAGAGCTGCTCCAAATGAAAAAGGTAGTTTAAAAATTAGTTAATTAGATAACAGCTCACTACTTATTAAAGGAAAGTCAGCAACATTTGAATTAAACTTTTTTGAAGATAGAAAAGACTTAAATTCAATAGCAGAAAGCGATAGAGTTATAAAAGTTAATTCAGTGGATTAAAGTGTAGCTGAAGAAGCAGCAATTGAATTAATCAAAGAAAAACTAAAACTTAGTCTTTTAGAAGCTAATGACATTTTATTTTCAGAATTTGCATTCAAACATGATAAGGGTAGCAATAAAATTACAGGAAAACTAAATATAAAATCTAAGGAAAGTAACTTAAAAATAAAAGGCAATATTTATTTAGATATAGAGGATAGTAGGTTAGACCTCGGGAATGGTGAAATTTTTAAAAGAGATATAGGAGATGTTAAAGGTGTAGGGAAAAATGCAACATTAGATGAAGCAATAACATGATTTAATGCAATAAATCCAAATTATTAAATCTCTAAAAATGACGTAATGTTTGTAGAAGATTCAGTAAGCAATCAAGGCGCTACTTTAAAATCAATACCTAGCTCTAAATATTATTTTGGAAAACTAACTTAAATTGAAATTATACACAGTAACAATAATATTTAAATTTATGAAAAATTTTTCATATTTTTTTTATAAATCACTTGCATTAACCTTAGGTCAATGTTTTAAAATAACATTGTAAGGAAAAAAGATATGAGTAAAAAATGATGATTTTCAGATTATGATGGAACAATTTTATTAGATTCTTCAGAAGGTATTTATAAACAAGACTTAGACTTTATTAATAAATGAATAAGAAACAATAATAACTTTGTAATTGCTTCTGGAAGAAATAGAGATGATTTAAAAAATATTTTAAAAACAAACAACTTAATTTATAACTATTTAATAACAAATAATGGAGCAATGGTACACGACAAAAATGATAAAGTAATTTTACACAAAACAATTTCTTTAGAAGTTAGAAAAGATATTTTAAAACTTATTAATAAATGAAAAGATAAAGTAGGTATACAACTTTTATTTGGTAATGAAAGTTTAACTGTGTCATGTATAAAAAATAAAAGAAAGGATGTAGAACCTAATCAAATGGTAGAACTACATTGATTAAAAGTAAATAATTTATCTTTAAATTTTGAAAGTAAAGTTTTAAACGATAAAAACTTAGACACAATAAAATTTTATAGTTATTTAGAAGATCTTGACTGTATTGAAAAAGATTTTGCAATTATAAAAAATACACGTTATATGCAAACTTATTATTTTGTATTAGAACTAACAAATAAAGAAGCCTCTAAATTAGATGGAATAAAAGAAATACAAAAAATATTTAATATAAAAGAAAATGACATTTATGTTTCAGGTGATGGAGAAAATGATATTGAAATGCTTGAAGCTTTTCAAAACTCTTTTGTTGTATCTTCAGGAAACAAAAAAGCTTTAAAAGCAGGTAAACATGTTATTGACTCGATAAGTGATATTAAAAAATATGTAGAGGAATAAAATGATGGAAACAAAAAAATTTTATGTAAGTGAAATTGCAAAACAATTTCACTTAACCCAAAACACTATAAGATTTTATGAAAAAAAAGGTTTATTACCTTGTATGAAAAGAGATTCAAACAATTATCGTTATATTTTAGAAGAAGATATTAAATGATTTAATACAGTTATTTGTTTAAAAAAAACAGGTATGTCTATAAGTGATATTAAAAAGTATATTTCACTAGCACAAAAGGGAAACACAAGTGCTAACGAACGTTTAGAAATGATTACAAAACAAAAAACACAAGTTGTTAATCAAATAGAGTTTTTAAAAAAACAACTAGAGTTTCTAAATTATAAAACAGATTTTTACAAAAAAATTTTAGAAAATAAATAAAGGAGATTAATTATATGAAAGCAGTTTTTGGAAGCAACTATCCTAATAAAGTTGTAGAAATAAAAGATGTAGAAAAACCAAAAAACTTAAAAGAAGATGAAGTACTAGTAAAAACTTTATTTTGTAGTTTGTGCCATAGTGATTTGAGCATGGCAATTGGAGAATGAGGAGAAAAATCAAAAACAAGTGTTGGTCATGAATCTATTGGAGAAGTTGTTGAGATTGGTAAAAATGTAAAAGATTTGCAAGTTGGAGATTATGTTGTAGGACCAGCTGGTATTCGTGGTGCATGTGAAGAGTGTAAATATTGTTTAAGAGGTGAAGAAGTATTTTGTAGTGAAGGTATTTTTATTGATAAACGTGGCTATGGAACAATGCAAGAATATACTATTGAAAAAGCAAACTTTAGTATAAAAGTTCCCAAAAATATAGATCTTGCTTCAGCGTGTATTATTACATGTGCTGGACTAACAGTTTATAAAGGTTTTAAATTAGCTAATACTATTAAAAATGACATTGTTGCAATTTATGGAATTGGAGGTTTAGGAAATATTGCAATTGAGTATGCTAAAAATGTTTTTGGTTTAAAAGTAATTGCAATTGGTTCGAATGAAGACAGTTTAAAAATAGCGAAAGAAAAAGGAGCAGACCTAATTATAAATTGAAAAAAACAAAATGTAGAGTCTGAAATTAATAAATTCACAAATAACCAAGGTGTAGATTTAGCAATGGTAACTAGTTCTACTATTGAACAATTTAGTTTAGCTTTAAAAAGCTTAGCTCCTTTAGGAAAACTTTGTTCAATAGGTTTACCTAATAAAGATTTAAATATAAATATTTTAGATTTAACATTCGGACAAAAAACAATATATGGATCATTGATTGGAACTAGACAAGATTTAAAAGAAGCTTTACAAGCTTTATACGATAATAAAGTTCATCCTGATTTTGAAATTAAATCAATTGATAAGGCAGAGAAGTACTTTGAATTAATGAATGAAAATAAACTTTTTAAACGAATTGTGTTTGATTTCTCAAAATAATCTTTAAAGATTATTTTTTTAATGCTTTAACAAACTTTGTTTTATAATATTTAAGAATAGAAAAAAGGTAAAAAAATGAAGTGATGATTTTCAGATTATGATGGAACAATTAATCTAAACCATAATGATTCAATTGATCCAAAAGATTTAAATTTTATAAATCGTTGAATAAAACAAGGAAATACTTTTGCTATTGCAACAGGAAGAATGGTTGGAGAAATACAAGATATTTTAAAAAAAGCAAAAGTACCTTACAACTATATAATTTGTAACAATGGAGCAATGGTTTATGAAAAAGAAAAAGGAATAATTGCCAAAACCCCAATACCTTTTGAATATCGTAAAAATATAAGTGAGATATTTAAAGAATTAAGAAATAATTTTATTTTAGGCTATTGTCTTTTAGATCAAAGAATGTCCTACTCAAAAATATACACAAAAGAAGTTGAGGAAAATCCTTTTTTAATAAAGTATGCGCCTAAAAAAAATAATTTTGAACAAGGACAAAAAGATATTTTAGAAAACCCTGATTTAAATTTGTTATATATTTATATAAATCAATCTGAAGCAAGAGATGTAAAAAAAATGTTACAAGAAAAGTTTAAAGGTTTGAAAGTTGTAAGAACTCACGCAAATGTAATTGAAGTAATGCATAAAGAAGTTTCTAAAGCGCATGGAATATTGGAAATTCAAAAATTAAAACATTTTGAATTAGACGATGTTATTACAAGTGGTGATGGCGAAAATGATATTGAGATGTTAGCTTTAACAAAAAACTCTTTTGTTATGAAAAATTATCAACCTGGTGTTGAAGAATACGGAAAGCACATAATTTCTAATGTTTGAGAAATTGAGGAGTATCTTAAAAAATAATATTATAAGTTTTTATAAAAAAATTTAAATTAATGTATATGAAATAACTCGTATTAAGATTACAATAACTAAAATTTTAAAACTGATTATATTATATTTCCGTTAGCTTTTTTGTAAAACTTTATTTCTTGAAAAATAAAGCTCATGATTTATCGAGTTGTCAAATACTGACCTGGAATTATTAAAGGTTTTAATGGTACACCAACGTTAGAAGAAATTGTTAATTCTGTAAATATAAGTAAGGAAAAATATAATCTTAATTATTCTGATGTTTATTATAAATATGATAACTAACCAAACAATAATCACGCTGTTATTTATTCTAGTTGAAGAACATTTATTTTTTTGGTATCGCTAATATTAACTATAAAAATATAATATTAGAAAAATTTATATGAATTAGAAGATGAAAATGTATAAATTTATTTAAACAGAAACGTTGATAAAAATGTCATCAAACAAGCAATTCTAACAATTAACATTTTTTTTAATATAGAAATAAAAAATGATTTGGATATAAAAATTAATAATATAATTATACAAAAAGATGAGAAATCGGAAAGTGTAGATATAGCACATTAAAATCTAGCCAAATTTTTATAGTTAATAAAATATGAAAAAAGACTTAACATCATTATCTAGTGAAGATTTAATTTTACAACCCAAAAAAGAATCAAAAGGAGTAATTACTATAATATTACTTCCTAATAGTTTATATATAAAAGTTGATAAAAAGGCTATAATTTTATTATCTCTTGATTGATTATTTTACTTGTTACATAATTGCTTGTTATTCATAAATATGTTTATTAGATTTTTAAAAAGTATAAGACACATACTTTAAATATGGTATTATATTAATGCTATTCGTACCAAAGAAAGTAACAGGGTTAAACCCTTAATTTGTTACCGAGGAATGAAATTATATTACATACTATTTTTTAAAATAGATATTTAGTGTATTTTTAATTAACCTCGTAAATAACTTTTCGAGGTTTTATTTTGATTTAATTTTGAATAGTGAAAAGGAGGTCGTACTAGTGTCAGTTTCAAGACCAGCACATGCTAAAAAAGATGAAATTGTAAAAGATATTACTAACAGAATTAAAAACTGCAAAGGAATGGTAATAGCTGAATACAAAAACTTATCAGTTGCTCAAATGACGCAATTAAGAAACAAGGCTCGTGAACAAGGAATCTTTATAAAAGTTTATAAAGATAGCTTAGTTTCAAGAGCAATTGAACAATTAAAAATAACAGGTTTAGAACCATATTTAACACAACAAAACGTGTACATATTTTCAGATGAAGAAGCTTTATATCCTGCAAAATTAGTTGATAATTTTGCAAAATTAAATAAAGATTTAAAGTTAAAAGCTGGAATTTATGAAGGTAACGTTATGGATACAGCAGCAATTAACGAAATTGCTTCTCTACCATCAAAAGAAGAACTATACTCAATGTTTGCTTCTTCACTTATTTACCCACTACGTCAATTTATGTTGACAGTAAAAGAAATCGCAAAAACAAGATCAGAATAATTTAAATTAAAGTGTACTAATAGCAAATTTAATTATTTGAAAAGGAGAAACTATCATGGCAATTACAAAAGATGATATTATTAAAGCTTTAGAAGAAATGAAGTTAACTGAGTTAAACGATTTAGTTAAAGCAATCGAAGACCACTTTGGAGTTGTTGCAGCAGCAGCAGTTGCAGCACCAGCTGCTGGAGCAGCAGATGCAGCACCAACAGAAGTTAATGTTTTATTAACAAATCCTGGAGGAAACAAAGTTGCAGTTATTAAAATTGTAAAAGAATTAACAGGATTAGGATTGATGGATGCTAAAAAATTAGTTGATGGAACATTACCAGCAACTATTAAAGAAAACGTAAAAGTTGAAGATGCAGAAGCAATCAAAAAACAATTAATGGATGCTGGAGCATCAGTGGATCTAAAATAATTTTAACAATTCCAAAAAGATTGATTACTCTTTCTATAAAAATTATGTTATATAATTTTGTAGAAAGAGTTTTTTTGAATTTAAAGAGGTATTTATGGCAAAATCAAACAAAATAGATTTTTTAAAAGATTATATAACAAACGAAGGTATAGAAGTAGGTGACTATACTTACTTTTATTCTCTTAATGGAGTCCAAGGACTAAAGGAATTTCAAAATAAAAATGTTTTATATCACTTCCCTAAAATAACAAAAACAAAATTAATAATTGGTAAATTTTGTGCGATTGCAGAAGATGTAAAGTTTATAATGAGTGGAGCAGAGCATAGAATTAACTCGTATTCAACTTATCCATTCGAAATGTTTTTAGAGTTTAGTAACAAATCAAAAATAAATTTAAAAAAGAATTATAAAAGCAATACCATTGTAGAAAATGATGTATGAATTGGTTATGGTGCTACTATTTTACCAGGAGTAAAAATTGGTAATGGGGCTATAATTGGTGCAAAAAGTGTTGTTACTAAAAATGTTGAACCTTACACAGTTGTTGCTGGAAATCCAGCAAAAGTTATAAGAAAAAGATTTGATAATAAAAAAATCTTCTACTTATTAGATTTAAAATGATGAGATAAACCAATAGATAAAATAATTAAACTTTTAGAAACTCTTACTAATGAATAAAATAATTTTAAGCATATTTTTATAGGTGTAATTAATTTTTACCCTTATATTTTTAAGTTACTAAAATAAATTTTATTTATCTAGAATAAAGTAAGGTTTTTTTTACTTTTTAAAAATACTCAAAATTATTAATAACAATTTAAATTAAATTTATTTTGAATTTAAATATACTTTGTCAAGTATAAAAAATGTTTTTTATAAGAATACTTCAAAATTATTTGAAGTATTTTTTTTATGTGGAATAAAACCGATATAAGCATATGCCGGAGGTCCATTATGTTTAATCATTATTCTTGTATAGTTATAAAACTCTACATAATTATCTATTACCTTTTTTAGATTGATAAAACTATTTTGTTTTAATTTAGTTTTTCATTCTTCTTTTAATGAAGAGAAAAAAGTTTCACACATTGCATTATAAATAGAGTTACCAGGTCTAGATATTGATATTATCATGTTATTTTTTTTTAGCATATCGTCTCGCAAATACAGATGTGTACTGAATTCCATTATTAGAATGAATAATTAGTTTTTTAGATATATCTTTTCTATGTAGCGAAGCTTTTTCCAGTGATTTTTTATAAATATCTATATCGTTTTTTAAAGATACTTCATGACCGACTATAAACCCAGTATTTGATCTTTTATAACACTTAAATATGCAAACTTTTTGTTAAACAGTATATAAGTGACATTTGTAACTCATAACTCATTTTTTGAGTATAAAGATCAGTTTCTATTAATATGATTAGGACCGTGTATTATTTTTTTGACTTCTTTAAGTTTTCTATTCATTTTTTTAACTCTTATAACTGAATATAATTTAAATATTTTCATAATTCTAGATATCTTAGTTTGGCTTACCATATTGCCTTTATTATTTAAAATTATTTTTATTATTAGTTCACTATAAATTCCATTGTGCTTCATAAAAATATCTTTTATTTTATAAGCTAAATTCATATCTAATTTTAATTATTGTATTTTGACTTATTTTTTTGTATCAACGATAATAACTAGCTCTAGTTATATTTAATAATTTACATAAAGAAAAAATTGCATATGTATTTTTATATTTATCTATTGTTTTGTAATAATTAATTATTCTTTTTTTGAATCCTCTGCTAGTTCATTGAACTTTTAAAAACCTCATTCTCCATTTCCAATCATTTTAATTTTTTGTTAAGTTTAGCGATTTTTTTGTCTTTTGGATCTTTTGAATTAGTTCTAATTTTTCCGTGATGTTTGTTGTGTTTTCCTGTTTTTGAAATGAGTGATTCATCACCATAAACTTCTCAATCTAAACACATTCTTCTAACTGTTGAATATGATATGTTGTAAGTTTTTGGTAAATCTCTAAAAGATAAATTTTGCTTAAAGTATTTATTTATTAATTCTTTTTTAGTATCAAAATCTAGAATATTTGATTTGTTTCCTTTTAAATTTGCCATATAAAAAATTCTCCTTGTATAATTTTATGTTTTTTTTAACATAATGTATACTTAGAGAATTATATTTAGATAATCTCATTTATTTGTTTTTATTTTATTAATTTTTAGAAAAAGCAAAACAACATATAATATAAGTAATAAGTTAGGAAAATTATATGATTCTTTTTATTAATATTACAAATATTTTTAGAAACCAGTAATTCTTCTTAAAAGCTCTATAAATCTATTAAAAAAGAGTTTATCTTTGATAAAGAAACAAAACAATAAATAAAAAAATCAAATATTACTTAGCAATAGAATGTATCAATATTTTTATTGCTTTGACTTTTATGTTATAGGCTTTTATATTTTATAAGTACAATTTTGATGAAGTTATTTATTTTCTTATGATAGGAATTGCAGGTATTTTTGTAATAGCCATCTATATTGCTGACAACACATTTGCATTATTAACTTATAAATTATTTTATAGTTGTATAGAAATAAATAAAAAATCATATTTAACAATTTTGTATGTAATTGCCTTAACTTTTTTTCCTATAATAGGATTTTTTGCAATGTTATTTATATTAAAAATACAACAAAAATTATTAAGAAGTACTGTATATGATTATTTATAAAAAAAACGTAATTTCTATGTCAATAACTAATTAATTTTTCCTAAAACTTTATTTTTTGAGTTTTTATAAAAGATTCAATTAGTATACTTTCAAGGACTGCTTGTTTTTATTGGCTTATAAATTTTATTTATCTCAGCCGGGTTTTTATCTTCATACACCTCTTTATAAGTAGAATTTTGTAATACTTCTAATAAAGGCATTCATTCGCTATATGAGTTTGAATATAGTTTTCCGTCAAATGTCTCAACAACCATTATTTTTGTTTTATTTTTATAAAAAACTGGTTCTCCATTTGAATGTGGAATATAGTACTTATTTTGGTATTTTATAGTTGAACCCTTATTTACGGTTCTTTCAAATCTTCTAGATAAATAAAAATCTATATTTTTAGTTTCTTCAAAAAATCTAAAAGAATTAGTGATATTCTCTATTTGAAGGGAAAACTGTGAATTATATTTATCTATATATTCATCTAAAAACAAATTAGCTTGGTTTATAGTTGATATATTATTTTCTTTAAGTTCCTTTGGTAGGCGATCTTGAAGTGTATTTCACAACCTTTCAATACGGCCTTTAGTTTGTGGAACGCTAGATGTTGTTAATTTTATTCCTAAGTTGTGACACAAAAATCCGTATTGTGTTAAGGAGTCAGAATGTAGATCTGACTCCTTTTCTTTTGGACTTCAAAATACCGTTCTTTTGTCTGTCAATATTTCTTTAGGAATCCCATAGTTAAGAAAAACTTTCTTTGTGATATTGTAATAACCCATAAGAGTTTCTTCAGTGTCAAAATATAAAGCCAATATTTTGCCAGTAGCATCATCAATAAAACCATGTAGATATCATTTTTCTTCTTTAATTCAGTAATGTACAGAAGCATCTGTTTGCAACCTTTCTCCAAACTCAGTTTTTCTATGTTGCATTGGATGACTATTTTCAATACTTAATAAAGTATTTAAATATTCTTTTTTTTCTATATTTTTTATATTTTGATTTTTTAAACTGTAAGCTATTTTTTGTTTAATTATTTTTTTAGTTACTTTATGTATTCTTGGAGAATACATGTTATTTTCCTTTAAAAACTAAGTAAATATGTATACGAAACTTTTATATTATAATTTTCTAGCAACTTTTCTTGAAAGTGTTTGTAATTGTAGTCACAAAATTCATCTTTATATAATTTAATTATTTTTTGACTAATATCACTGCTTATTCTTCTGCAAGACAATCTGCCAGTGTTCTTATGAATAAAAGCTATGTAACCATTTTTTTTATATTTATTAATTAATATATTTACATTTCTAATTGTTTGACATAACTTTATAGAAGCTGACTCTTTTGTTATTTTTTGATCTATAACGTCTTTGATAATTTCCATTCTCTTTTTTTCATTCATATTTAAATATCTCCTCATTTTAAACCTCCCAATAAAATAATTATAGTTTGGGAAATTTTAATTTGTTATATATAAGGAAAATATCATATGTTATTGACAGATTATTTATAAAAAAAACGTAATTTCTATTGAAATCTACGTTCTTTTAATATAAAATTTGTAAGCGTATGTTTTACTTTAATGGAGGCCACTAAATGAGTTACAAAAACAAACAAGTAAATGCATTAGTTACTCGTCGTGATTATACAAAAGTTTCAGGAAATTTGCCACTACCAAATTTAATTGAATTACAAACTGAAACATTTGATTGATTTATAAAAGAAGGAATTAAAGAAGTTTTTGATGAGGTATTTCCAATCCTTTCAGGAGATGGAGATATCGTTTTAAACTTGATAGATTGAGAATTTAGAGAACCTAGATTATCAGTTCGTCAAGCTAAAGAAGAATCAAAAATCTTTGAAGCTCCAATCTATGCGAATTTAAACTTAACTATCAGACAAGAAGCAACTGAAATCTTTAAAGAAGATATCATTGCAGGAGATATGAAAACATTCTTAAAAGGTTGATTACAAGAAAAAATAGAATCAACAAATGTTGAGTTTAAAAATTCAAAAGACAAGTTATTCTTTTATGAATATAAATCAAAATCAGGAGATAAAGACTCAATTCAAATTGAAATTATCTCAGAATCAGACGAAATGTACATTGCAAATATAGATATTTACAAAACAGGGGAAGTATTCTTTGGTGAGTTTCCTCTTATGACAGATAGAGGAACTTTTATAATCAACGGTAGTGAAAAAGTTGTTGTTTCTCAATTAGTAAGATCACCAGGAAGTTATTTTAAAAAAGAAATGAACCGTAAAAACGGGGAAATGATTTATTATGCAGACATAATTCCTTCAAGAGGAACATGATTAGAATTTGAACTAGATGCTAAAAAGTTGTTAGACAATAAAGTATCTAATATTTTCTATGTAAAAATTGATAAATCAAGAAAAACAACTTCTACAAGTTTATTAACAGCATTCAAAATGGAAAGTCAAGAAGTTATTGACTTATTTGATAATGATCCAATTATTAGTTCAAGCTATGAACAAGATGGACTAACTGGAGATTTAAAAATTGACTTTGAAAATCAAGTACAAGAAATTTATAAAAAAATTAGACAAGGTGAAACTGCTACAACTGAAGGAGCAAGTAAACACTTATATGGATTATTATTTGATAAAAAAAGATATGATCTTACAAAAGCTGGTAGATTTAAGTTAAAACAAAAACTAGCTGTTAAAAATCGTTTAATTGGTAGAGTTTTAGCAGAAGACATAATTGATGTTAATGGTAAAGTTGCCTTTAAAAAGGATACTGAAATAACAAAATCAATGTATTCTCATTTAGAAGAAGTTTTAGATGCAGGAGCTATGGTAAGAACTATTAACTTTAGTGAAGCAATTATTTCAGGTAATGAAATTCAAAAAGTAAAAGTTTATAAAAACAATGACACTAGAGATGAAACAACTACAATTATTGGAGTAACAAACACTAGTGATGATGAATTTATTAATGTACCAGATATTATTGCAACAATTTCATATGCAATTAACCTAATGGGTGACATTGGTGAAGTTGATGATATTGATCACTTAGGTAACAGAAGAGTTAGAACTGTTGGAGAACTATTACAAAACCAATTTAGAATCGGTATGGTTCGTATCGAAAAAAATGTTAGAGAAAAACTAGCAACTTCAAATCCTTTCAAAATGAAACCATCAAGTATTATAAACAATAAACCACTAACAGCTATAATTGGGGAGTTTTTCAACTTATCTCAATTGTCTCAATTTATGGATCAAACTAATCCTTTGGCGGAGTTAACTAACAAACGTCGTTTAACAGCTTTGGGACCTGGAGGACTAAGTAGAGATAGAGCAGCTCTTGAAGTAAGAGACGTTCATACCTCTCACTATGGTAGAATTTGTCCAATTGAAACACCAGAAGGACCAAACATTGGTTTAATTAACAACCTTTCAACTTATGCAAAAATTAATAAATATGGATTCATTGAAACACCATATCGTAAAGTTGTAAAAGGAAAAGTTTTAAATGATGAACACGTTTATTTAACTGCAGATAAAGAAAAAGACTTTATTGTTGCTCAAGCAAATATTCAAACTTCAAAAGATGGAAAAATTTTAGATGAAAGTGTTATTGCTCGTTATAGAGGAGATGACATAATGGCAGACCCAATGGATGTTGATTTTGTTGACGTTTCTCCAAAACAAATTGTTTCAATAGCAACGTCATGTATTCCTTTCTTAGAAAACGATGATGCCAACCGTGCATTAATGGGAGCGAACATGCAACGTCAAGCTGTGCCTTTAATCAATCCAGAGTCTCCAATCGTTGGAACTGGTGTTGAATTTGAAGCGGCACGTGACTCAGGAGATGCTGTTGTTGCTTCTGAAGATGGAATTGTAAGATATGTTGACTCAAAAACAATTACTATTGAAGGAAAAAATGGACCTAGAAGTTATACTTTAAATGATTTTTATAGATCAAATAACGGTACAGCAATTACTCACTTACCAATTGTTAAAGTGGGAGATAAAATAAAAGCAAACGATATTCTAGCTGATGGACCTTCTATGGAAAAAGGAGAATTAGCATTAGGGCAAAATGTTGTTGTTGCCTTTACAACTTGAAATGGTTATAACTTTGAAGATGCTGTTATAGTTTCTGAACGTATTGTTATTGAAGATCGCTTTACTTCTATTCATATTGATGAATATACTTTAGAAAGAAGACAAACTAAACAAGGACCAGAAGAAATCACAAGAGACATTCCAAATATAAGCGAATCTAATAAAAAACATTTAGATAGTGATGGAATTGTTGCAATTGGTACAGAAGTTAAAGTTGGAGATATCCTTGTAGGAAAAGTTACACCAAAATCTCAAACTCAACTATCTCCAGAAGACAAATTATTACATGCAATCTTTGGAGAAAAATCAAGAAATGTTAAAGATAATTCTTTAAGAGTTCCCAATGGGGGAGAAGGAATTATTAAATCAATAAAAAGATTTAGTAAAGCTGATGGTCATGACTTACCAGCAGATATTTTAGAAATTATTAAAATTTATGTTGTTCAAAAACGTAAAATCCAAGAAGGAGATAAAATGGCTGGACGACATGGTAACAAAGGGGTTATTTCAAAAATATTGCCAATCGAAGATATGCCACATATGGAAGATGGAACACCTGTTGATATTATGTTAAACCCTCAAGGAATTCCTTCACGTATGAACATCGGTCAGGTTTTAGAAATTCACTTAGGAATGGCTGCTAAAAAACTTAATTTAAAAGTTTCTACTCCAGTTTTTGAGGGTGTTAAAGAAGACGACTTAAAAGCAATTATGGATGAAGCTGGAATGACAAATTATGGAAAAGTAACATTAATCGATGGAAGAACAGGAGAAGCATATGATAAACCAATTTCTGTTGGAGTTATGTACATGCTAAAACTTTCTCACATGGTTGATGATAAATTACATACAAGAAATATCGGACCTTATTCATTGATTACTCAACAACCGCTTGGAGGAAAGGCTCAAAACGGGGGACAAAGATTTGGAGAAATGGAAGTTTGAGCGCTTGAAGCGTATGGTGCAGCTTACACATTAAGAGAAATCTTAACAATTAAATCTGATGATATTAAAGGACGTATTAAAACTTATGAATCAATTGTTAGATCAAAACCAATTCCAAAACCAG
Organism: Spiroplasma gladiatoris; assembly: GCF_004379335.1. Classification (NCBI taxonomy): domain Bacteria; kingdom Bacillati; phylum Mycoplasmatota; class Mollicutes; order Entomoplasmatales; family Spiroplasmataceae; genus Spiroplasma; species Spiroplasma gladiatoris. Next base: position 54,143 of record NZ_CP038013.1, read on the forward strand.
GGATTCCTGAATCATTTAATGTTCTTACAAAAGAAATAATGGGACTAGGATTTGATATGCATATGATTGATGAAGAAGGTAACAAAGTTGCAATCAATGCTTATGAAGAAGATGAAATAGACTTTGCAAACATTGATATTGAAACATCATTTGACTCAAGCGATGTTGAAGATTATAAAGAAACCGGAGAAGATGATGATATTGTCTTTGAAGAAAACGACGACATTGATAATGTTGATTATGATGAAGAATAAGGGGGATTTTTAATATGGCAGGAAGCAAGAGAATGATAAAAATTGAACTAACATCTCCTGAAACTATTAAAAAATGATCTCGTGGTGAAGTTACAAAACCTGAAACAATTAACTACAAGACATTAAAAACTGAAAAAGAAGGTTTATTTGATGAAAGAATCTTTGGACCAACTAAAAACTATGAATGTAGTTGTGGAAAATATAAAAAAGTAAAAAACAAAGGTAAAGTGTGTGAGCGTTGTTTAGTAGAAATAACAGAAACTATTGTTCGTCGTGAAAGAATGGGACATATAGAACTTGAAGAGCCAGTTACTCATATTTGAATGTTAAAAGTTGCACCTTCAAGAATAGCTTCAATTCTAGATTTAAAAACTAAAGAAGTTGAAGAAGTAGTTTATTTTGTTAGCCACATTGTTTTAGATCCAGGAACATCAAGACACTTAAAAAGAGGTCAAGTTCTAGATTTGGGAAATGCAAAAGCAAGTTTAAAAACAAGACAACAATTATTAAAAACATTAGAAGATATCAGAGAAGAATTGACTCCTGATACTTTCCCTTGAAAAAGAGCTGAAGGTTTATTAGAACAATTAAAATCAACTAATATACCTTTTTCAATGGATGAAGCAGCGACATTTATTTCAAGACACATTGGTGCTAAATTTGGAATTGGTGCTAGTGCTATTGAAGAGTTATTAAAAGGTATCGATTTAGATAAAGAAATTACAAAAATTAGAGAAGATTTAAAAGAACGTAAAGGTTCATCTGAACAAAATAAATTAATGAAACGTTTAGAAATTTTAGACTCTTTAAAAAAATCTAATTCACGTCCTGAATGAATGGTGCTACATGTTATTCCTGTAATACCTCCAGACATTCGTCCGATTATTCAATTGGATGGAGGAAGATTTACAACTTCTGAAATCAATGATTTATATAGAAGAATTATCATTAGAAATGAACGTTTGAAAAAAGTTAAATCAATGGGTGCACCAAGCATTATTGTTAACAACGAAAAACGTATGTTACAAGAAGCAGTTGATGCATTACTTGATAATGAACGTAAACCAAGACCAGTTACTGGAAAAGATAAACGTGCATTAAAATCTTTAACTTCAATTTTAAAAGGAAAACAAGGAAGATTTCGTCAAAACTTATTAGGAAAACGTGTTGACTATTCAGGACGTTCAGTTATTGCGATTGGACCTGACTTAAAAATGTATCAAGCAGGTATTCCAAGAGATATGGCAATCACATTATTTAAACCTTTTGTTATTAGAAGATTGCAAGAAAATAACTTTGCAGAAAATGTAAAAGTAGCCGAAAAAATGATTTTATCTAATGACTCAAAAGTATGAGATGTATTAGAAGAAGTTATTAAAGATAGACCGGTTCTTCTAAACCGTGCTCCAACACTTCACCGTTTAGGAATTCAAGCATTTGAACCTAAACTTGTAAAAGGAAAAGCAATTCGTTTACATCCGCTTGTTACAACTGCATTTAATGCTGACTTTGATGGGGACCAAATGGCTGTCCACTTACCAATTAGTGATGAAGCAGTTGCAGAAGCAAGAGCTTTAATGTTGGGAAGCAAAGCAATATTAGGTCCAAAAGATGGTAAACCAATTGTTACTCCAACTCAAGATATGATTTTAGGTAACTATTATATTTCTACTGAGGAAAAATCAAGTGAAGGAAACGAAATAAAGGGACAAGGAACAATTTTTTCTAGTCTAGAAGAAGTTAAAATTGCATATGAAACAAATAATGTTTCATTAGCAGCAATTGTTGCTATTCCAGTAAGTGCTTTAAAAAATAAAATCTTTGATCAAGAAGATGAAAGCAAATACTTAATTACAAATGTTGGTAAAATCTTTTTCAACCAAATGTTTAATGAAAAATTTGCTTGAATTGTAAATAATAATATTTGAGAAGCAGAAAAAGAAATTAAAAAATTCTTAGTTCCAGAAAACACAAATATAAGAGAATACATTGAAAACGAATATGAAATTCAACAACCAATTAAGAAAAAAGAACTTTCATTAATTATTGAAAAATACTTTAAAATGTATGGAGCACAAAAAACTGCTCAAATGCTAGATAATATGAAAGATTTAGGATTTAAATTCTCATCTAAATCAGGAACTACAATTAGTGCAGCTGATGTTGTTGCTTTTGAAGAGAAACATGAAGAATTTAAAATTGCTGATGAAAAAGTTCATCAAATTACAGAATTCTATAATTTAGGAATGCTTACAAAAGCAGAAAAAAAACGTAGAGTTATTCAAATTTGATCAAGTGTAAAAGATAACATTCAATCAATGTTAGAAACTGTTCTTAAAAGAGATCCAAAAAATCCAGTATTTGTTATGGCAGATTCAGGAGCTCGTGGTAATGTTTCTAACTTTACTCAACTTGTTGGTATGAGGGGACTTATGAATGACCCTAAAGGTGATATTAAAGAAATTCCTATTAAATCTTCATTTAGAGAAGGTTTAACAGTGTCTGAATACTTTATTTCTACTCACGGAGCTAGAAAAGGTATGGCTGACGTTGCTTTAAAAACTGCTGACTCAGGTTATTTAACAAGAAGACTTGTAGATATTTCTCAAGAAATTATTGTTACTCAAGATGATTGTGGTGGAACAAAAGGATTTAACGTTTATTCAATTATTGATACAAAACATAACAACATTATTGTTCCTTTAAAAGATAGACTTCTTGGAAGATACTCTTTTGAAGATGTATATGATAGTAATAACAACATAATTGTTACTGCAAACACATTATTTAGTGCTGAATTAGCAGATAAAGTAATCGAAGCAGGAGTAACTGATGTTCAAATTAGAACTGTTTTAAATTGTGAAGCTGCTCGTGGAGTGTGTAGAAAGTGTTATGGAATTAACTTAGCCACTGGAAACGAAGTCGCATTGGGAGAACCAGTTGGAGTTGTTGCAGCTCAATCAATTGGAGAACCAGGAACACAACTTACAATGCGTACTTTCCATACCGGAGGGGTTGCAGGGGGTGCTGATATTACTCAAGGACTTCCACGTATTAAAGAATTACTTGACGTTACAACACCAAAAGGTTCAATTGCTCTAATTTCTCAAATCGATGGAGTTGTAAAAGAAGTAGTTGAAGAAGATCAAATAATTACAATTGTTGTAGAATCTGACAATGAAGAAAGAAAATACAAATCACAATATGGAGCTATTTCAAGGGTTCAAGTTGGAGATAAAGTTAAACGTGGTAAAAAACTTACTGAAGGAGCAATTAATATTAAAGAGCTTCTTGAAGTTGCAAAAATTGAAGATGTACAAAACTACATTTTAAAAGAAGTGCAAAAAGTTTATCGTTTACAAGGTATTGAAATTTCAGATAAATATATTGAAATAATTGTAAAACAGATGTTAAATAAAGTAAAAATTATTGATTCAGGAGACTCAGGATTATTACCTGGAGAAATTATTTCTGAAAAGGCATTTAAAGATGAGGTATTAAATTCTATTAAAGAAGGCAGAAAACCTCCTCTTGCTAAGTTTGTAATCTTTGGAATTAAAAAAGCGCCATTAGAATCAGACTCATGATTATCAAGTGCTTCATTCCAAGATACAGCAAGAGTTCTTGTAAAAGCTGTTATAAAAGGAAAAATTGATAAGTTAGAAGGATTAAAAGAAAACATTATGTTGGGTAATTTAATTCCTGCTGGAACTGGTCTAACAGGATCAGAAGATATTATCAAAAAAGGTAAAGAAACTTTAGAATCAGAATATTAAAAATAGTGTGGTATTGATCCACACTATTTTTTTTGAAAATAAAAAAATTTTTATATCAATATTTATTAAAATTTTATTTGTAAGAATTTGATATTTTAATTTTCTTATCAAAAGTTTTAAAAACGAAACTTGAATGAGGTTATTATGAATAAAAAATTAACAATATTAGCATTATCAATTTCATTATATGTGTTTTGATAGTTTGTATTTTTAGCGCAATCTTTATTGGTATTTTACTAAATATACCAGTTAGTTTTGAAACCGAACAAGGCTTATATGATTTTCTTAATCTTATAAATTGTGCAATTAGTATCATTATTATGCTTTTTGCTATTGTTTATGGATCAATTTATTTTAAAAAATCAAAAAAGAAATTTTTATCAACTTTTGTAAACTTAACTTGAATTTGAGCTATTTATGGAAACTTAGTAAGTTATCTATTTTTACAAGCTTTTAGTTTCAATTACTTAATAATGTTTATAATTTTAATTTACGTTGCTATTATTTTTATTATTACAAATAGAGTTACTATTAGTACTTATAAAAAAATTTATCATTGAGTAATTATTGGACTAATTTTAGTAGGACTATTAACAATATTAACATCAATAATGAAAAATATTGGCGATACTAGTATTAACAGTTTTTCATTAATAATGAATTTAATCTTACCAATATTTATTGGTATGTTAATAATTGGTTTTAAAATTTGCTATTTAGTTAAAAGAAAAGATTGACAATTAATTACAGCTTGAGTTACAGCTCTTTTAATTGCAACAATTAGTTTAATAACTTTTGTTATGGTTTCTTTATTAAGTTTTGCAATGATTTTCTTAATAGTTGATATTTCTAAAAAAATAAAAACTACATCTACGGTTAAAAAAAGTTACAGCTTATCTAGCTTGCAAAAAGATACTCAAAATGTTTCAAATTAATTGAAACATTTTTTTGGTTAAAAATTATTTTACTTTTGTAGTTTTTTAATCTTAGTTTAAATGGTATATTCTTATCGAGAGGGATAAAAAATGAAAATATATATAGGAAATGATCATACAGCAGTTGATATGAAAAATATAATTGTTAATCATTTGTTAGAACAAGGATATGAAGTTGTAAATCTAGGAACAAATAATATTGACTCAATTGACTATCCAGATTATGGAACAGCTGTTGCAAAACACGTTGTGAAAGAAAAAGATGCAAAAGGAATCGTGATTTGTGGAAGTGGAATAGGTATTTCTATTGCTGCAAATAAAATTCAAGGCGCAAGAGCTGCTTTATGTTATGAACTTGAGGCTGTACAACTTTCAAGACAACATAATGATGCAAATATTCTTGCTTTGGGAGCAAGATTTATTGCAAACCACAAAGCCCTAACTTTAGTAGATGAATTTCTAAAAACAGAGTTTGAGGGCGGAAGACATCAATTAAGAGTTAACAAATTAAATGAAATTTAAAGGAGAATTATATTTTTATGTCATTTACAGTTATTAAACACCCCCTAATTTTAGATAAATTAACAAGAATGAGAAGAAAAGAAACCTCATCAAAAGATTTTAGAGAAAACCTAAATGAAATTGGACAACTAATGGTATATGAAATTTTTAGAGATGTGCCACTAAGCGAAATAGAAATTGAAACACCAGTTCAAAAAACTCTGGGATATACAATTACCAAACCTGTTGTTTTGATTCCAATTATAAGAGCTGGTTTAGGAATGACAGAAGGAATTCAAACATTGGTTCCTACTTCAAGAATTGCTCACGTAGGATTATATCGTAACGAAGAAACATTAGAACCAGTTCAATATTATGCAAAACCAACTCAAGATATAGATAAAAGCTTTGTAATTGTTGTAGATCCAATGCTTGCAACTGGTGGAAGTGCTTCAAAAGCAATTTCAATTGCAAAAGAGTGAGGAGCAAAAAATATTAAATTTGTCTGTTTAGTTTCAGTTCAAGAAGGAGTAGATAGGTTATTAAAGGATCATCCTGATGTTGATATTTATACTGCATCATTAGATCCAATATTGAACGAAGACGGTTATATTGTTCCTGGCTTAGGAGATGCTGGAGACAGAATTTTTGGCACAAAATAAATTTTAATAATTTAAAAAAGCACAAATGTGCTTTTTTGTTTTTAAAATATAGCAACTCTGTTTAAATTAATAAAAATATGAAAAAAACTTTTTTCTTTATAATTTCTCGGATTTTTTATAAAATATTTCATTTTTAGGAGTATTATATTTTAGATGGAACCTTTATAAGTGAAAAATATGTTTAAAGATTTACTCAAGAAAAATAAAAAACGAATATTAATAGTGCTACTACCAGTGTATGTTGTAATTACAATTGCACTAGTAGTTTTGTCTATATATAGAGTAATTTCATATTCGTGAATTAATGGTTTTATTTTAACTTTAATTATCGGGCTAATTACATATTGTTTTTTAGTTTATTCAACAAAAAAACTATTAGAAACTCAAAATCCTTTTTTATTCTCATTTTTTTCAATATTAAGGATTGGCTTGTATATGGTTCCATTCATTATTAGCGTCTATTTAACAGAATATATAAGTTATTTTGGTGTAATTATTGGTTTTTTAATATCATTACTTTTTCCAATGATATTAAAAAATTAATCATAATAGATCTAAAAATGTAAATTAACAAAGGGGGTAGACCATGGGTCAATTTTTAGAAAGCTGAAAGGACATAACCCCACAATTACTATCTATTCTTCTAACTACAATAATTATTTGTACATTATGTATTGTATATAATGTAAAAATTAGAAATTTAAAAGATGGTGAAGAACTATGCGGATTTTTAGTATTAACTGAAACATTCGTTGGTATGATGGAAAATATGGTTGTAACAACAATGGGGAAAAAATTTAAACATTTAACTCCATATGCAATGTACATTTTTTTGTACATACTTGTTTCATCTATAATTGCCCTTTTAGGATTTGAACCGTTATCTAGTTCTTATACAGTTACTTTATCTATGGCAATAGTGTCATTTTTTGGAATTTATTATTATGGGTTAAAATATCAAAAATTATTATTTTTTATGAAATTTGCATATAACCCAATCGAGTTACTTACTCAATTTGTTCCAATCTTATCATTGTCATTTAGGCTGTTTGGAAATATTTTAGCAGGTGCAACTATTTTAGGGTTGCTTTACGGAGCATTAATTAATGCACAAGGAGCAATATTTGGTTTCAAAAGCGTTTCTAGCCAAATATGAAGTGAAGACTTCTTAGCTCAGTACAGATATTGATGATCTGGATTCAACTTCTTATCTGTAATTATGTTACCGTGATTACATTTATACTTTGATTTATTTGATGGAGTAATCCAATCAATCGTATTTACAATGCTAACTTTATCATATTGAGCAAATGCAAAAGATGGTGAACATGAACCAGCTTCTGAACCTGTTGAAAGAGATAATGTTAAAAAAATTAAAATGAAAAAAGTAAAAGTAGATTTAAAAACAAAACCAATAGTTAGCGCAGAAGTTGCGCAATAAAGGAGAAATATAAAAATGTTTACAGAAATGTTAGTTAACTTTGTTACAAATTTTGGAGGAGCATTTGCTTCAACTATACCAGCAATTTTATTTGCAGACGAAAATAAAGGATTATATGCAGTTGGTGCAGGAATTACTGGTATAGGTATGGTTGGTGCTTCAATTGGTCAAGGAATTGTTGGTCAAGGTGCTTGTCTTGCAATCGGACGTAATCCAGAAATGGCTGGAAAAATTACATCAACTTTAATTATTACTGCTGGGTTCGCAGAATCTGGTGCTATTTATGCTCTTGTTATTGCAATCTTAATCTTATTCGTTTTAGGATAAGATTTTTTAGAATAGAGATATAAAGCAATGACAGAAATTTATTCAAGTTTGGTTTTAAATGCAACAGCTGGTATTCCAGAAGTAACTCAAGCATTATTTCCAAACTTACCTAACTTTATTGCTCATATTTTATCAACAATTGTAATTGTTTTATTTTTAGCAAAACTTGTTTACAAACCATTTAGAAAAATGGTTGCAGAAAGAAGAAGAAAAATAAACGAATTACTAGATGATGCTTCATCAAAACAAGCATTAGCAAACCGTGATAAGAAAGATGCAGCAAAATTGTTAATAAAAGCAAGAGAAGAATCAAAAAGTATCATCACAAGTGCAAAACAAGAAGCAGATGTTTTAAAATTTGAAATAATTGATAATGCCAAACAAGAAGCCCAAAATATTCAAGAACATGCAAAACAAGCTATGGAATTTGAAAGAAATGAAGCTCAAGAAAGTATTAGAAAAGAAATCATTGACTTAGCATTCTTAGCATCACAAAAAATTATGGCAAAAGAAGTTAATAAAGAAGTAGATAAAAAACTTATTGAAGAATTCTTAGATAAATTAGATTAGTATGTTTGTTCAAGAAAGTTTAATTAGAAATTGATCACATGCTATTTGCACAATAGCTATTGAAACAAAAAAGGTAGAAGAATTCTTAAATACAGCAAAAGATTTAAATCAAATTTTTAAAAACAATACAGAACTTGTTGAGTTTTTATCAAATAAAAGTTTTAATGTTGAAACAAGAATAAAAGTGATTGATAATATTTTTGCAAAAAAAATAGATCAAAACATTGTGAATGCTTTAAAACTATTAGTAGTAAGAGATCTTGCAAGAGGTGTAAGACATATTGTTAAACAAATGATAAAAGATCTTTTATTAGAAACTAATACTGTTCAAGGTGTAGTTTATTCAATCGATGCATTGGACCCATCAATTATTAAAAAAATTGAAACCAAATTATCAACAAAAATTGAAAAAAAAGTTATCTTAGATAACATAATAGACAAAGAATTAATCGCTGGTATCAGAGTTGAATTAGCAGGGAAAAAATATGACTCTTCTATTCAAGGAAAAGCTCTTGATATGAGACGTAAGGTTATGAAAAATAGAAAATAGGGTGATGTTATGCCATTAAAAATTAATGAAATATCAGAAGTGATAAAAAAACAAATCCAAGAATATGGTAAAGATCTTGTCATTCAAGAGGTTGGTACAGTTGCTAGTATTGGTGATGGTGTTGCCTTGTTATTTGGTTTAGATAAAGCAATGATGGGAGAACTTCTAATCTTTAACGACAATATTTATGGAATGGCTTTAAACCTTGAAGATGGAGCAGTTGGTGCTGTTATAATGGGTGACGACTCAGAAATCAAACAAGGTGATAAAGTAAAAAGAACTCAAAGAGTTGTTGAAACTCCAGTTGGAGATGAATTATTAGGAAGAGTTTTAAATGGAATTGGAAATCCAATTGATGGGAACGGTCCTTTAAAAAACAAAAAATTTGCACCAGTTGAAAAAATTGCATCTGGAGTTATGTCTAGAAAATCAGTTGATCAACCAATGGAAACAGGAATCTTATCAATTGATTCAATCATTCCAATCGGAAAAGGCCAAAGAGAATTGATTATTGGAGATAGACAAACTGGAAAAACAGCTATTGCAATAGATACAATTATTAATCAAAAAGGAAAAAATGTTAAATGTGTATATGTGGCAATTGGTCAAAAAGAATCAACAGTAGCACAAGTTGTTGAAAAATTAAAACAAGCAGCAGCAATGGAATACACAACAGTTATTTCAGCATCTGCTAGTGAATCTGCACCAATGCAATATATTGCTCCATATACTGGAGTTTCAATTGCAGAAGAATGAATGGCAAATGGTGATGATGTTTTAGTTATTTATGATGACTTATCAAAACATGCAATTGCATATCGTACATTAGCATTGTTATTACGTAGACCACCAGGTAGAGAAGCTTATCCTGGAGATGTATTTTACTTACACTCAAGATTATTAGAAAGAGCTGCAAGAGTTAATGAAAAATTTGGTGGAGGAAGTATTACTGCTTTACCAATTATTGAAACTCAAGCTGGAGATATTTCAGCATATATTCCAACAAATGTTATTTCAATTACTGATGGACAAATATTTTTATCAGAACAATTATTTAACTCAGGAATTAGACCAGCTGTTGATACAGGGTTATCTGTTTCTAGAGTTGGAAGTGCAGCACAAATTAAAGCTGTTAAACAAATGGGTGGAACTTTAAAACTAGAATTAGCTCAATACTATGAATTACAAGCTTTTGCAAAATTCGGTAGTGATTTAGATGAAACTACAAAAGCAACTTTAGATCATGGAGCAAAAATTGTTGAGTTATTAAAACAAAGACAATACTCTCCAATTAGTCAAATTACTCAATCAATCATTTTATTAGCTATTAAAGAAAGATTAATTAAATGATTACCAGTAAGTGAAATGATGAATTTCAAAGCTGAATTATTAAAACATTTTAAAACAAATGATAAAGCTAAAGCATTAAAAAAACAATTAGCTGAAGAAAAAGCATATGATGAAGCTTTAACTAAAAAAATTAGAGAAGAAGTAATTAAGGTGATAAAACACTGTGTACTTGATATTAAAGAATGAAAAGCAACAACTTATGGAACTCAAGAAGAATGAGATAAATTAAAATAAGATGGCTAACTTAGGTGAGTTAAAAACTCAAATTGCTTCTGTTAAAGATATTGGAAAAATAACAGGAGCAATGGAACTGGTTGCTACTGCAAAATTAAAACGTATTTCAAAAAGAGTGGGAGACATTCATGCTTATATGGATGAAATTTATAATGTCTTTGATTATATTGTTTCTCACTCAGAAGATTCAATTTATTTAAAAAAACCAGATACTCAAATTAATAAAACATTATGAGTAGTCATTACATCAAACTTAGGTTTGTGTGGTGGATATAATGCAAATATAATTAAAGCAATTAAAGGAAGAATTGGATCAAACGATGAAGTAGTTGCAATTGGTAACAAAGCTATAAGTTATTGCAATTCAAACAAATTAAATATAAGAAGAGCAATTACTGATGTTGATGTAAATTATACAAGTGATAATGCTAACTTCTTAGCATCAGATTTATTATCTTGATATTCTCAAAGAGAAATTGATGCAATTAATGTAGTATATACAAAATTTATTAATAACGTAACTTTTGAACCACACATTATTAATTTATTTCCAATTATAAAAGTTGAAGAAACTAATGAAACTCATGAAGATATTTTATTAGAACCAGATGCAGAAACTGTTCTTGCAACTGGAGTTGCTTTATACTTAAATACAATTATTTTTGGAACTATCTTAGAATCACAACTTTCAGAACAAGCAAGTAGAAGAACTGCAATGGAAGCTGCAACAAAAAACGGAAAAGAGTTATCAGAATCTTTAAGTATTGCATACAACCGAAAAAGGCAAGAAAACATTACACAAGAAATTAGTGAAATTGTTGGAGGAGCAAATGCTCAAAGTGATAATTAATATGGAGGAAATTATTTTATGAAAACAAGTTTAGGTAAAGTAGTTCAAGTCATGGGTCCTGTTGTGGACGTTCGCTTTAAAGAATCAGAAATGCCAGAATTGTACAACACTATCGAACTAGATAATTTGGGAACAAAATTAGTATTAGAAGTGGTACAACACATTGGTGATGATCTTGTAAGAACTATTGCTATGGGGCCAACCGAAGGTCTTATCAGAGGAATGGATGCAAAAAATACTGGAGCACCAATTAGTGTTCCTGTTGGTAACGAGGTTTTAGGAAGAATGTTTAATGTTCTTGGTGATCCAATTGATGAAAAACCACAAGTTGATTCTAAAAAAATGCCAATTCATAGAACTGCACCAAGTTATGATGAACTGTCAACATCAGCTGAAATTTTAGAAACAGGAATTAAAGTTGTAGACTTAATGATGCCTTTTTCTAAGGGAGGAAAAATTGGGCTGTTTGGTGGAGCTGGAGTTGGTAAAACAGTTTTAGTTCAAGAGTTAATTAACAACGTTGCAAAAGCACATGGGGGAATATCTGTGTTTGCTGGAGTTGGAGAACGTACAAGAGAAGGAAACGACTTGTACTATGAAATGATTGAAGCTGGAGTTATTGATAAAACAAGTCTAGTATTTGGTCAAATGAATGAACCACCAGGAGCAAGAATGAGAGTTGCTTTAACTGGATTAACAATCGCTGAATATTTTAGAGATGAAAAAAATCAAGACGTGTTATTATTTATTGACAATATCTTTAGATTTACACAAGCTGGATCAGAAGTTTCTGCTTTATTAGGAAGAATGCCTTCTGCTGTTGGTTATCAACCAACTTTAGCAACTGAAATGGGTGCTTTACAAGAAAGAATTACTTCAACTAAAAAAGGATCAATTACTTCTGTTCAAGCAGTTTATGTTCCAGCCGATGACTTAACTGATCCCGCTCCTGCAACAACATTTGCTCACTTAGACGCAAGAGTTGTTTTGGATAGATCAATTGCTGCATTAGGAATTTATCCTGCAATTGATCCATTATCTTCAAGTTCAAGAATGTTAGATCCAGAAATTGTTGGTGAAGAGCATTATTCAACTGCATTAAAAGTTCAAGAAACTTTACAAAAATATAAAGAATTACAATCAATTATTGCAATTCTTGGTATGGATGAACTTTCTGAAGAAGATAGAATAACAGTTAATAGAGCAAGAAAAATTAGAAACTTTATGTCTCAACCATTTACAGTTGGTGAAAAATTTACAGGACGTAGTGGAAAGTATGTAAGTGTTCAAGATACAATTAACTCTTTTAAAGCTATTTTAAATGGAGATTGTGATGATATACCTGAAACTTTATTTATGTATGCAGGTTCAGTTGAAGAAGTTATTGAAAGAAATAAAGTTAAAAAATAATTATGGAATTAAAATTAAAAGTAATAACTCCTAACGGCATATTTTTAAACTCAATAAAAGTAAGTCACGTTGGAGTTCAAACTACAGATGGAGATATGACAATTTATGCACGTCATGCTGCTATTGTTTCAACTTTAAAAATTGGTCTTGTAAAATATACAGATGTGAAAGGGAATATTAAATATATTCATGTTCATAGAGGAATTTTACAAGTTCATAATAACGAAGTTAAAGTTTTAACTCCTTGACTTTATGAAGTTGATGAAAAAGGTAAAAAACTGGGACCTAAAATTTAAAAAAATAATTAAAAAAACTTATTTTGTTAAACAAAATAAGTTTTTTTAATTTAAAGTTTTAGACAAGAAAATATTTAAATTAAATTAAAGCAACAAATATCTAAATTTAAACTAATTTTATAATATTAATAATAAGTTTTTTAACCAAAATAATTTTAATAAATAAAAACTCTGCTTTAAAAAAGTAGAGTTCTGAATTTTAATTATGATAAATAAATTTTATTACTATAAACTTTTTCAATATAATGTTTTTCATCTTTTTTTACTTTTCCACCATTATAAAAACCTAAAACCAATTTATAAGTATTAAATGTAAAGAAGTTATCTCCCTCATTACCCTTTATGGTTAATATATATGATGTAGTTAAATAGTAATCACCTTTATCTTCTTTAATTCATTTAAGTGAATTCAATTCAACAAAAATATCTTTTAATGTAGAATATGGATATTCGCCATAATTACTCCCAATAGTTATTATTCTTCCTTCAAATACACCTAAATTATAATCTTCATTATAAAGACCGTTCACATCAATATTTTTACTAGTATCAGTATCTCCGTATTTTTTTTTCAATTTTCCATTTTCAAGTGATAATGGTATTTCATTCTCATAAACAACTTTATCATTTTCTAATTTATTAAAATTAATCAATCAAAATTCATCATCACTCATAAAATTATTTACAAGATCTGTATCTGATTTTCCCTCTTTATATTGAAGACTTGGTAATTTATTTTCTTCTTTTTCAGCTGGTGTATTATCACATGCCATAACTGAAGATGAAGCACTAAAAATCGTTGTTAAAGATAATATACTTAATATTAGTTTTTTCATTTATTCAATCTCCTTATATTAATAAAATATGTAAAATTAATTACACTTATATAGTAGTTTATTTAAAAATTAATCAATTTTATGAAAGTAAAAATTATTAAATAAAAAATTAAAAGGTTGTTATTTAAAAAAAGATTATTATATAAAAAACTATTAATTATTTTAGTAGCGATTAGGATGCTTGCTTTAACAAGGACAGTTTCCTCAAATGTTGTATCATGTCAAAACAGAAATAGAAAAAATTAAGTTAGGCCCAAAAATATACAATAAAACTAGTTACATTGTCTAAGAAAAAAATATTAAAGAGAAAATTATTGTAAATGATTACAAAAATATCGAGGAACAAACCTAAACATTAAAGAAACATATTTATATATTTGAAGCAAATATTACCTAGAACTTAATCAAACTGTGAGAAAGATTATAAAAAGCAAAATTTTATTTTAAAAAAGTTTTGAGAAAATGAAAAAAAGTTTATATAAAAGCATAATATATTAAACAAATTAAATATAGAATAAGTTTTTTGTTAATTTTTACTTTTTAATTTTATTAAAGAGGAAGTTTGTTATGGAAATTTTAATAAATAAAAAATTAAAAGATATTATTTTATACATTATTTTTTCGATTCTCTTCGAAAAGACTATAACGAAGTCTTGTTAATAATTGATTTATAAAAAAAGCAAATCTAGGCTTAGAAGCTTATGTCAGGTATGATAAAAATAATAACATCAAAGCCTTTTTAATGATGCAAATTAAAAACGATGTTGAAAAGGATATTAATCTTATTCAAATCTACTTGAAATGCTTGAAAATATCTACATTTAAAATTGATAAATCTAGTAAGTCGCAAAGAATATCTGAAGCGATTATCAATATAATTTTTATAATTATTCAAGAAAAAAATATTAGTGAGGCCTATATAACTTTGTACAAAAATAAACAAATTTTATTACACAGAATTTTAGAATCATGAGGTTTTGTTGAAACAGGTCAAAAAAATCAAGAGGTTGTGATGACTAAATTTAATTACAAAAAAAATGAACGATGTTAAAAAAGATTATAAGTGATATTTTTCAAATAATATATATAGTTCATACACTGAATCAAATTATTACTTAATTCCTTTAAAAAGTGATTATCACGATAAACCATTACCTGAAAATAAATTACATAATTTAAATAATAAAGAAATATCTTATAACACATCATCAATAAGTATTAGCAAAACTTACATTAATAAAGTTAACTATGAGAAACTTCCTAAACAAGGTGATTTTCTATTAGAGTATAGAATGGAGTGATGCATCAAATAAAAAATATCGTTCAGTAGTAACCGGTGTTGGTATAGTGGATAAAGTATATGGGGACACTTCTATTGATATCGATGAATGATTAAAAAAAGTTGGAAATACATCTGTTTTTACAGAAAATGAATTAAAAGAAGAGTATAAAAAAGGTAGAAAACTTATAATAAAATTTTTTTATATATTTTCATTTGGAGAAGGAAAAAATATTACATTCAACTACTTATCAGAAAACAACATTTGACCTAAGAACTATTATTTACTAGCACATCCAATAAAAGATAAAGAACTATATATTAAAAAAATTAGCAGTAAGCTTTGAAGATATTTATATTGAACCATACTATTTAGATGGAGTTGAAATTATAATTGGTCAGCATGAGGGTCGTGTAATATATAATTTTAATACATTAAAAAAATATTTTAACGAAGCTCTTAATTTAAAAGAAAAATGAGAAGGTATTATTGGGTATATATTTTCTTTAAAAGGAAATAAAGTCGACTCAAAATTCACTTAGATGCTAATTAAATATAGTAGTGAAAATTACTATATTAATAAATCTATTACCTTTGTATATACAATTACACATAAAATAACTGTAGATATTGTCTAAGGTGAAGAACTTAAAATAATAAAATGAACAATTTTAAAAAACTGAATTTATAATAATTTTAAATTTTTATAGCTCACAATTTGAAAATATATTTCAACTTTATATTGATAAAATAAAAAAGTTATGGAGGTATAAAAATGAAAAAACTTTTAGTTATATTATCTTCGGTATTATTAATATCACAATCATCAATGATAACAGATTCATGTAAAAAAGCAAAAGATGGTGATAACATAACAACCAATGATAATGATTCAAATATAAAAAAAATTAACGATCAAAATATATATGAAACTAAAACTAAAGTAGTTTTAGTTAAAATAAATAATGTTACATCTAACGCCAATTTAGAAGCATCTAGTAGTGATGAAAATAAGCTTTCTGTAATGATTGATAAAAATCATTCAAGCAAAGAAAAAGGTTATTTTGAACTACAATTAATAGGTAAATTAGAAGGAACTAGTAAAGTTACTGTTAAATATGGAGAATTTTCAAGAACATTTAACGTAAATATTATTAAAGAAAAAGCTGACATTCCTCATAGTATTTTAGAAAATCAATTTAGTATAAAACAAAATATTAAAACACCATTTTCTGTAGATTTTTTAAACCCTGTTAAAGATTGTGATTATGAGGTTATTGCAGTAGACGATCAAAAAGTAAATATAACTAAAGAATCAGGAAAAGATACAAATGGAAATGGAAGAGTTATTTTTGAAGCAACAGGACTTATGGTTGGAAAAACAAGATTGATTATTAATTATGAAAACTCTCAAGTAATTAAAGAAATAAATATTGAAAAAGTAGAAGAGCAAACTAGTACAACCTCTTTTAAAGAAGTTGTTGATGAAACAATGATAATAAATGAAACAATTAACAAAATTATTATTGTTAACAAAGCTATTGAAGGCAAAGTTTTAGAATTTAATAGCGAATCTTCAAATTTAGAAATTAAATTTAACGAAGAAAATCATGGTATTATTGAACAAAATGAAAATTATTGAGTCTATTTATTAAAAATAACTTCAAAAAACAATATTTCATCAACAAATAAAGTTAATTTAAAATTTGATAATGTAGAAACTAACTTCAACGTTGATATAAAAGATACTCCTAAATTTAGTTCAGAGTCACCTGTTGAATTAGAAGCTAGTACAAAAGGATATAAAAAACTAGAAATAAAAGTTGATAATAGAATTAAATATGCAAATATAAAATTGTTAAACAAAAATAAAGAAAATTTAGATGCTTTTTTAATGTCAGATTATGATGCGGGAGAAAACTCTAAAATTGAATTAGTAGTTTATGGTCTAGTTGCTTCAACTAATAATAAAGTAGTTTTAAGTTACTATAACGATACTATTAAAAGTGAAATATCTATTGATGTAAAAGAACCAGAAAAAAAAGAACCTGTAATTAGTGGTATTGATGAAAACTCTACTGTTGAAATGGATAAAAATCAAAGCAGAGCAATGCTGTTTTATATAGACAATCCATTAAAAGAAGAAAGTCTTACTACAACATTTGACAATGAAAAATATAAAAATAAATTAAAAGTTGAAGTAAAAGGTTATAAAGGAGATCCATACTATCATGTGTTTGTTATCTCTGATAGTCAAACTATTTTAGAACCAATAGAAGTAGAATTAAATTATACAAATGCTAAACCTTTAAAATTTAAAGTTATAGTCAAATAAAAAAATATTTTGGTTAACCAAAATATTTTTTTATTTGACATTATTTTTTTTGTATAACTTTTTTTTATCTACATAATTTATCAAAAAATTTAGTGTTACACTTATCAATCATGTTGCAATATAAGTAGATATAATTCCAAATATATATAAACCTCATCCTTTTGTATATGGGTTTAATTGTGGATATGGAAAAGCCATCAATGAGTTATTTTCTCAATCCTCAAAAAAATTAATAATCATAAAACTTCTAAAAATCATGTAAGTTGAGTAAATAAAAATAAATATTAAATTTAATCAGCTATATTTTTTAATATAAGTTTTATTATCTACAGTGTTTTTTTTGCATATAAAATAAAATATTAGTATAATTGTTGGGGTTACAAAATGCTCCATTACAGCTTTTAAAATGTTATATCATGTTTCTACACTAGCAATTTCACCTAATCCTAAGTAATACGCTACAAATGCACTATTGTAAACTAACGATTCAACAAAACTTAATGTAGTAATTGTGGTTAAAAAGTTTCTTCTTGCTACTCAATCACCGATAATATTGTGATCTAATTTAATTCAATTTAAAATTCCATAAACCATTGTAAACACAGAAACTCATATGGTTGCATACCTAAATTCATACATAACTGCTATATCAAAGTATGATGTTTTTTTACCTTCTAAAGTTTCTGGTCAAATTATTAAGCATATAATTTCAAACAATATTCCTAAAGGAGGCATAATTGATAATCATATGTAAAAAAACTTTTCTGTTTTTTTATTCATTTTTTATAATTTCCCTTCTAATAACTCAAACTCAAAAAAATTTTATAATAATTTAGAATACTTGATTAAAAGTATAATACTAGGTTTATATTTTTAAATTAACCCACTATTATAACTGGTATTTTGTAGGTTTTAATTAACTAAAAGTAAGAATAAAGTTATTTAACAAACAAAAAGTACCAAATTTTGAACATTTAAATAAATTTTAGCACATAATAAGTGTAAAATTTTTTTATGTTTATAAAAATATTTTTAAGTTTTATTTTAATTTTTAAAAAATTTTCCTAAGGAATATAATTACTTTAGGTAGAAATACCTACGAAGGAGAAAAAAAATTATATGAAGAAATTATTAAGTTTATTAGGAGCAATGGGGATGTTAGCATCAACTGGAGCAGTAGCTTCAACTGTTGTATCATGTAAAGCATCAACTGCTGATTTATCAACCATTAAAGGTGATGATTTAAAATTAAAACCAACTGCAAACACTGAAGCAGCTGCAAAAACAGCTGTAATTGCACAAATTAAAGCAAAATTAAGTAAAACAGTTGTTGAAAAAACAGATATTACTTTTAGTGATTATAAAGATGCAACATCTGCAGCAGCAGGATCAATCAAAGTTACTGCAGTATCATCAAGTAAAAATGTTAAAGGTAGTGCAACATTTTCATTAGCATTTTCTGAAGCACCAGCTAAAGCTGAATTGTCAACTGTAATTAAAGTAGTTGAATTAGGAGATATTACAATTGCAGCATCAGATGGAAAACCTACTGCAGATGAAATTTTAGTTGGTGTTAAAGCTAAAAATACAGAAGCAAAAGATTTAACAGTATCAGATTTTGCAGCATCAGAAATTACAACTAGTGGAGCTACTCTTACTGGTGCAGGTGATAAATATCAAGGAACAGTTAAAGTAACTTTCTCAAAAAAAGCAGCATCTAAAGCTGAATTGTCAACTGTAATTAAAGTAGTTGAATTAGGAAATATTACAATTGCAGCATCAGATGGAAAACCTAATGCAGATGAAATTTTAGTTGGTGTTAAAGCTAAAAATACAGAAGCAAAAGATTTAACAGTATCAGATTTTGCAGCATCAGAAATTACAACTAGTGGAGCTACTCTTACTGGTGCAGGTGATAAATATCAAGGAACAGTTAAAGTAACTTTCTCAAAAGGCTAGGATAATTGTTTAAATAATAACTTTATAATATTGAATAAATAAATAAAAAAATGTGTTATGTTAACATGTTTTTTTATTTATTTAAAATTATTAAGAGCGTATATGTATTAATATTAAAAATATTTTGTTGTTATTTCTATCTCTAATCTTGATTATTTATTTAACATAATTTTTAAAACCCCTTATATTAATAAATTAGAAAATATAAATTATATTTTATATTTATTTAAATATAATAGTACTTTATTAATATTTACAACTTTAAGTTTTTTCTATATTTTATTATATTAGTTTTAATGACAATAATATAAATAAAATTTCTACTTAAACTTTTTGTATTTATTTTACTTATGGTTTATTTTCTTTATTAAATAAGCAAATTATACTTATAATTAATCATTATTAAATATAGTTTCTAAGTATATATTACGTTAAAAAATATAAAGTTTTGCAAGAAGATTATTTATATAGCAAATTTAAAAATACATAAATCAAGTATTCTACATATTAATACTAAAAATTAAATTACAAATAAACATTTTAATCAAAAATTATGTTATATATATAACATTTAATATTCAACATTTAAAAGAATGAACATTAATTAAGAGGTTTATAGTTACGAATCATTTATTTAAAAAAAATAAAAATAAAAATAGAACTAATGTAATGATTCAAAAAATTAAAAAGTGCAGAACTTTTAAAAAATTCAAAAATCTATTGAAGTGTTAAAGCAAAAAATGATATATTGCTATAAATAATAAATAAATATAAGAGTAAACATCCTGTTTATTGCAGATGTAAGCAATTAATTATTACAACAAATAATTATTATATTTGATGTTATAAAAATAAACCAGAATAATAGTTAAATATAGATATGAGTCTAGTTTTTGAAATAAAATAAAATTTTTTAAAAAACATTTAGACTTTTGGTTTACATTAATACAAATATTTAAATTTTATTTACTTATTATAATAAAAAATGAATAGAGAATCAAAAGAAGTTAAAAATATAATACATACCCCAATAATGTTGATAGAAATTGTTCTTTATTTTAAAAAAATAAATTATAAGTTCTGATATTGCGTATATACCTTTTAATAAAAAATTTTGCTAATTTAAGGGTATAAACTATTAAAAAGGATTGTTTTATATTTGAATATCATGTAAATTTAAAAAAACTTATATTTTTATAGAAATATAAGAAAGTTTTTAATTTCATGACAAGAAATTTCTAAAAAACTTATTATACATCTGATAACTAATATCAATACACCTCTATATTTGTAAAAGATAAGCTAAAAAAATAATATTATAATATCATTATCAAAGCTTGGTGGTTCTATTGATAATGCAATTTATAGTTTTTATTTTTAAAATATGAGTGAAAAACAAACGAAAGAAAATCCTTTTAATAAATTAAAAACACGTCTAAAAGTCCTATATTAATTTTATACCTATAAAATAATAATTATTATGTAAAGTGGTTCACATCATACTCTGTATAGATTTTATTTAGGGTAAAAAAATACTTCAAACAATGAAGTATTTTTATAAAAAACATAATATATACTTAACAATTTATATAAATAAAAGCTTATTATTTTTCTTTATTATTTCTTATTATTTTTTCATCAATTTTGATTTCATCTTTTAAGCGAAGTTCCAAGCGTTTTTTTCTCTCTTCAAGTTGAATTTTAGCTTTTTGTTCAATTACTTTAGTAAATGCTCAAATCTTTTCCCTTTTTAAAAAACCCATAAATCTGATATAGTTAACCCTCAAAGGTTTAAAATTAACTCTACCTAAGTTAACATCTTTTAAAATTCTAGTAATTTTTTTATTTAATAAAACTTGTTCTTTGCAAGCTTCAAGTTTTGCACGATGTTCACCGTTAAATTCATTTAAATTTTTAAAAATATTTTCTACACAACCATATTTTTCAATTAATTTTGTAGCTGTATTAAAATGCATTCCTTTAACACCTTTAATATTATCTGAATGATCTCCTAATAAACTCTTCATATCAGGTATTTGTGCAGGTTTACAACCAAATTTTTCAAATACTTCTTCTGCTGTAACTACTTCTTTTTTAGTTTTTTTAGATTGTTGTGATATTACATTAACATCTTCAGAAATTAATTGATATGTATCTTTATCATTTGAAATAATATCCACTTTATAACCTAGTTTAACAGCTATTCTTGAAATAGTTCCCATAATATCATCACCTTCAAAAGTATCTTTTTCATATCAAGGGATATTTGCACTTGTTAAAAAATCTCTAACAATCTGCATTTGAGGTACCAATTCTCCTGGTGTATCTTTTCGAGTTGCTTTATAAGCTGGATAAATTTGTTTTCTTCAACAATCTTTTCCTACATCAAAAGTTACAATTATTGTATGATACTCATTAGAATTGATCATTTCTTGAATTTTTGCAACAAAAACATAAACTGCATTTATTAAAATTCCATCTCTATTAATTGCTACTTTTTTTCTTTTTAACGATCCATAATATCCTTTATGCAAAAGATTATACCCATCAACTATTACTATTTTCTTTTTATCTTCCATGTGTATTCCTTCCTTAAAAATAATCTTGTTTTAAAATATCTATAGAACAATACATATTTAAAACTTTTAAATCATCTATTTTATCAATTTTAAAAGTATAAATGACTTCATTTTCTTTAAAAAGTTTTTTTAAATCTTTTATTAATAAATTATTAAGATATAAATTAATCTTTTTAATATCAGAAATATTGAATTTTATTTTTACAAGATATAATAGTTCTAATACTTTTGTTTTTATATATTTTAATAAATTAATAGCTCCTATACTATAAGCCTTTTGTAAACCACCAACTCCAAGTTTAATACCACCATAAAATCTAATGCAAAAAATTACAATATTTGTTAAATTATTTACTTTTATTAAGTTTAGCAAGGGTTCTCCCGCTGTTCCGTTTGGTTCGCCATCATTGTTATAACCAAACCTAATATTATTATTTATTCCAAACTGAAAAGCTCAACAGTTATGTGTTGCATTACTTTGTTTATATTTTTTGATAAACTCTTCTAACTCGTTTTCATTGTGTATTTTTGCAATATAGGTGATAAATTTTGACTTTTTAATAGTTTTTTCAAAAATAAATATTTTATTTTCTAACAATATTTTTTGAATAGTCATATATTCACCAAAATTATTTTACTCTCTTTTTTAGAAAAAAGAAAATATTATTATTTTGTCTAAAAAGGATTAATAAAATTTATTTTATAATCTAAAAAATTCTATTAATATTATTGTGTTAAAATTACAAAGATATGTAAATATCAAAAAAAAATAAAAAATAAAAAGAAAATAAAAAAAATTAATATAGGAGGAAAAATGAAAAAGAAAATATTAGTGTGGTCGCTAATATTTAGTTTTTTTATTTTGGTTATTTCTAATTTTGCAAGTAATGCAAGTTTTTTTGCTAAAAAAGCTGATAAAAGTTTAGATAATCAAATCAGACAAAAACTAAGAATCGGTGAAAGTTGACCCGTTGAGAGTAAAGAATATTTATCAATATGAGAAAAAATGCATAGACAAGCAACAAAAGATCTAAATGATATAGTGCAAAAAATAAATAAAAGTTATATGGATAATTATTTAAATTTATTATTTTACTATATTGACAATCCATATGTTTGTAATCAAGATTGCGACAACAGAGGTGTGCCTAATTTTGAAATTGAAAAAATTTACAAGGAAGCTTGTGAATCAGAAGATATTCAATTATATGCAGCACAACTTTTAAAGTCTATATACATTGAAGCAAGAATAAACAAAATAAAAGAAGTAAATTATGCATTAATTGATAATAATGAGTTCCAACCATTATGAACTTTAAAATACTTTAATGCAATCATATATTATGAATCAATTAGAGAATGAAATGATAAGTTATGACAAATTGTAGGTTTTGCATTAGACATTAATTTTTATACATTTGGAGCTTATGTAAATTCTTGAGAAGAAGGTCCAAGTGCGGAAGATGTTGAAAACTATCCTCCAGACATAAAAGTAAAAGTAAACCCTTTAATGTTAGAATTTATTGATGATTTATATAATTATGTATTTTTAAATAGAAATATATAACAAGGAGTGCTATGAAATTTAAAACAAATATTAAAAGTTTTGGAAAAATATTTACTTTAATTTTTAAAAATATTTTTTTAAACTATAGAACTTATTTTTATACCTTTTTACTTTCGGCTGCTGTTTTTTCAATCTCTTTTGTAGTTTGATTCAGAAACGCAAATCAAGTAATAATGCCGCCATTTATAATTGCTATCGTTACAAGTTGTACATTTTTTTCATCAGCTTACATAGGTATTGTTGTTGTTGATTGAAAAAAAAGAAATTATTTAACTAAATTACAAATGGGTTCTATAAACAAAATCAATTTATTAATATCATTATTTTTAATTAATTTATTCATATCTTTTATTTGTATATTAATTAATATTGCTTTATATAACATATTTAATGCAGTAAATTTAGTAACAATTAATCACAAGGTTTTAAAAAATCTAGATGGATTAATTTGATTTTTATATTCAACATTTACTATTTTACTAATACTGTTTTTAACAATTGTTAATCTATTACTTACATCAATTTCAAAAAAAGTACCACTTTCAATATTTTTTATACTATTATTTTTGATTTTATCTGTAGGTTTGTCGGATGCAATTGTACAACCAAGTGTAACTAGTGAAAGTAAAGCGCTAATAATATTAGGATACTTTAGTCCTGCAAAATACTTTGTATGATTTATTATGCTATTGACATCTTACACACTTTTTGATGTTTATGGTATAACACAAATTATTCCAGATTATTTTTACGGTCAAACTTCTCCTTTTATTAATATTTTTCAAACTCTTTTACCAGCATTAGCATTTTTAATTGTTGTTGCTGTTGTATATAAATGAGTATTTAAATGGGGGTATAAAATATAATGAAAAAGTTATTAAACAGTTTACTTTTAGTATCTGTTCCAGTCACTTTTGCAACTCAATTAATAGGTTGTAATTACACAAATAAACAAAATGAATTTTTAAGTGGGTTTAAAAACTTTGATTGAAAAAATTCAAAGGATGGAGAAGGTTATGAAGTTGATAGTTACTCAAGTGACTTTGAATTGGATGCTTCTAATGAAAATATTAAAGATCTAGGTAATATAAAACCTGATAACTATAACAGTTTTCTTGATTATGGGACATTTAACACTGGTTTTAAATGATCAAAAGATATAGAAAAACAAGTTTCTACTGGTATACCTTTAAACAAAGGGTTTATGCCCAATGGAAATATGGCTTATGATTTTGGTATAGATACTCCTGCACAAGCTTATAGAAGATTAAATTCAATTTTAACGTTTGACCCAAGCGTTGATATGGACGCAAAATATAATAAATCTTATCAACCAATTAGAAAAAGAGATTACCCAGGTGTTAAATATTTAGAAAGCCAAGATGAAAGAATAAAATTTAATCTGCTTTCGTATAATACAAAAGGAGCCTCTACATTTAATAATTCAATTGTTGGTTCAAAAAACCCTTTTGAAATCACTCAATTAAATTGACAATATAACACTAATTTTGTAGGGTGATCTGGTTCATGATATGAAGGACCAATAATTCCACCAGCAGCAGATAATATAGAATCAGCTCACAAAAGTGGAGCTAAAATATTTGGAAATATATTCTTAGATGGTTTTCATGGTTTAACAAAAGAGATGTTGACTGACTTTTTGAAAAAAGATGAAAACGGAACCTTTTTAATTGTTGATAAACTAATTCAAATTGCTACATATATGGGATTTGATGGATGATATTTAAACAATGAAGCAAACGGAAACGATCCAAGTGGTACAGTAATAAATAATAATGATTTATTTGAAATAGTATCAGATTTCAACAAAAAAACTTTATTGTCTAAAGATGAAGCTACTAAAAATTTAGAAATAATTTATTACAAAAATAATGCAAATTTATATTATGATCAAGATACAAAAAAATATCATGATCAAGATATGGCCAGAATGGCAACATCAGCTTATAGTGATGGAAATAAAACTAAAATCACAGAAATGCAAGTTAATTTTGGAGTTGGTGCAGGAACATGAGATCAGTTCCTTAAAGATTATCCAAATTATACTTCTTCAAATGTTTATACAATAATAGATGCTGGTTACAACTCATTTATACACGGTACATTTGATTATAGATTCTTAGCCTATGCAAATGCTAAAGGAGACTTTGACAAAGATCACTATAGCAGTTTTTCAGGATTCTTTGATGGAGGTTCAGGAAAATTTGGTGAAGCTGTAGACAATATCCTAGGAAAAGATGCAGATTACTCTAATCCAAGAACATCATTATTCAAAAATCAAGTTAACGCTTTATTTAATGACATAATTTATAGTGGAACAAATTTATTTGTAAGTACAAAAGATAAAGGTTTTGCTGACTATAGCAAAATTAGAAAAAATTTAAAAGACTTCCCAAGCGAAACAATTGTTATTGATCCAAGAATTCATTGAGATAAAAAAGATTATAAGAAAAACCCAGATTTATTAAAATATATATATAATTACAATACTAAATCTGAAGATGTGTTAGGTTCTGGAAATGGTTATAACACAACAAGCTTAGGTATAGGAAATTTAATAAGAGAAAAAACTGTATTTGTTGATGAAAATATAGATAACTCATATTTAACAACAAACTTTTCTACAGGAAGTGGTATTAAATTCGTAGAAGATCAAAAAACTATTTTTAATAACTATCCATGACTAAACAGAAGGTTGACAGATGTATTGCCTACATACAAATGAAGAATATTTGACGTAAATGACTCTGATACTCCACTAAAAATTAATGAGTTTTCAGGTGGTTATGATTATGATGATGTATACAACAAAGGAAATTCTATAGTTATTGGAAATGGTTTTGACCAAGAAGGAAGAATTATTCCTGCAACTAATTGAGACTTAAGTAAAACTTATGGTTGAGATATTATGGGTACTAATATTAAAAAAGGTGATAAGAAATTATCATTTGTATATAAAGATGGACTATCAGAAAATTTATCCTCTGATGTTAAGTTCCGTTTAACTTTTGGAGATAAAAATCAAAAGTTAAATAATGTAGTTGAAAAAGAACCAAGCAGTGTAAAAGAACTGGCAGATGGCTGAAAAGAGATTACACTTGACTTATCAAATGCAAATTTAGCAATTAATGAAGGAAATGTATTATCTATGGTAGGGTTAAACATTAAACCTAAGTATAAAGAATTTAAATTTAATGTTGGAGAATTAAAAATTGTAAGTAATAATTACGTTGATAATTTTGATGTTACAAAATTTTCAATAACAAATCCAAAAGCTGAATATGTAATTTATAGAAAATATGATGATCAAATAAAAAATAGTATTAGATTTAACTGAGAGGTAAGCGATATTGATAGTGTTGATTATTTTGAAATATATTTATACAAAAACAACAAATGATATAGAGCTGGTGAGACTACTCAAGACATGTATTATTTAAAAAATTTAGATGATGGTAACATCCAAATTGGAGTTAGACCTGTATTTAAATCTAATGGTAAGAAAGGAGAAATTTATAAATTTAATGTAAATTTATAAAAAAAAATATGAACTTTCACAAATTAGACAAAGCTATTAGGTATATGTATAAAATTTCTATTAGATCATTTTATACTTACATATTTATGTTTTTAATACCTATTTTATTAGAATTATTTATTTATTTTTACTTATTTAAAAAGAATATTATATCCGATAGAGTTATAGTTACAGGTCCGCTTATTTTCTTAGTTATTGTTGTAAATTCTTTATTTGTAACTAATATCGTTAGTACTTGAAGAGAAACAATTTTTATTAAACAAATTAAAAACTTTGGAATAAACAATTTAACTTTTTTAGTATCTCTATTTATAGTTTATTTAACTTATTCATTAGTTTCGCTTATTGTTATTTCTTGTATATTATTAGGAATTGATACAACTTCATATGATAAAAAAGTTATAAACTTATTTAAAACAATGTTTTCTCAACCTTCAGTACTAATAATTTTTATAGGAATTATTCTAAATATTATTTTAATATTTTGTATATCTATATTAATTGCTGGATTTTTTAGAAATGTATATTTAATTAACTCATTATTTGCGCTAACTCTGCTATACATTATAATTACAGGAGACTATTTAATTGATTATAGTTTCACTCAGAGTTTTGTTTACCAAGTATTCAGTTATTTAAATCCTCAAAAATATATAAATTGAATTTTTTATATATCTTACACAAATTCATTTAACGGTTCAGCTGAACTATATAAAATTCTTGATAATGTAGATAATTACTTTTCATTTAAAAATATATATGGACCATTATTTAGTTCGCTATTTATTATACCAATAGGTGCAGTACTAACTTATATGAGTTTCAATATATCAGTAAAAAAATAAAAAAGTCGTTCAAACGACTTTTTTATTTTGCTATTATATAGCGTAATATTCCAATAATCTTTTTCTAAGACTTCCATATTTTTTTTGTATTTCTTTTATAGATATGTCTTCAAAAACTTCTCCGTCTTTTAATAATACAACTCTATCGCATAGATCTTCAACTTCTTCTGGGATATGAGAAACAATTAATAAAGTTAAATCATTATTTTTCTTATAATTTTTAAAAAAGTTAATTAATTTAATTTGCATCTCTAGATCTAAACCGGTAATAAGTTCATCTAATATCAAAATTTGAGGATCGTTAATAACAGACAAAAAACAATTTGCTCTTTGTCTTTCACCTCCAGATAATGAATCTATTGGCTTTTTGATAAATTTATCTAAGTTAAAAGCATCAACTAAATCTAAAAATTCTTTACTTTTTAAATAACTTTTATTTTTATAAAAAGTCACTAAATCTAAAATTTTAGTTCCTGGAGGTCAACTTCCATCTTGAAATTGCATACCCACTCTTACTTTTTCTTTATCATTATTTTCGTTATTATGTTCAACAGTTCCACTTGTTGGTTTTAATAGTTTAGCAATAATTTCAACAAGAGTTGTTTTCCCACTACCATTAGATCCTAAAAAAGCTACAGCTTCTGAATTATTAATAGTTAAGTTTATATCTTTTAAAACTTGTTTTTTTCCATAAAATTTATTTATATCTTTTAGTAAAATCATTGATTTCTCCTTGTAGGCTCTCGTATGTCAGCACTCTAGTGAGCCAAATTTAATGCTGCTATTAAATTATATATTTATAAAAGAAATTTTTCAATATAATAAAAAAAGCAATATTTATTCTTTTATTTAATGGGAGTTTATATACAAATGTTATATAATTATTTTGTTGTTAAAATACTCTAATAAGTTTATAAGAAGGGAAGCTACTACTTAATGGCAAGAGATAAAAAAATAGTTAGCAAACACGGAAAAACAGCTGACTTAATAATAAAAAATGATCAAGCATATTCAAAATTAACAGATGAAGAACTAAAAAATAAAACACAAGAATTCAAAGAAAGAATTGAACAAGGAGAAAGTCTTGATAGTTTATTAGTTGAAGCATATTCTGTTGTTAGAGAAGCTGCGTACAGAGTTTTAGGATTAAAAGCATATCGTGTTCAATTAATTGGGGGAATTATTCTTCATGAAGGTGATATTGCTGAAATGAAAACAGGGGAAGGAAAAACTTTAACTGGATTATTTCCTGCATATTTAAATGCTTTATCAGGACAAGGGGTTCATGTTGTTACAGTTAATGAATATCTTTCAAAAAGAGATAGTGAAATAAATGGAAAAGTTTATAATTTTTTAGGTTTAACTGTGGGTTTAAATAGTAGAGAATCAAGCAAAAACGAAAAAAGAGAAGCTTATGCACAAGATATTACTTATACAACAAATGCTGAGTTAGGGTTTGATTATTTAAGAGATAATATGGTATTCAATTTTGATCAAAAAGTTCAAAGAAAATTAAATTATGCAATTATTGATGAAGCTGATTCAGTTCTAATAGATGAAGCAAGAACTCCTTTAATTATTTCTGGAGGAAGTCAAAATCGTATTAATATGTATATGGCAGCTGATGCTTGTGCAAAAACTTTAAAAGAACCTGAGGATGTAGAGATTGATTTAGAATCAAAACAAGTTTATTTAACAGACTCAGGTATTAAAAAAGCACAAAACTATTTTAGTATTGAAAATTTATTTGATTTTAGAAATACTGAAATTTTTCACTTAATTATGAACGCTTTAAAAGCAAATTTTACATTTAAAAAAGAAATAGAATATACAGTTCAAGATGGTGAAATTGTTTTAATTGACCAATTTACTGGAAGGGTTATGCCTGGACGTGCTTATAGTGATGGATTACAACAATCTCTTCAAGCAAAAGAAGGTGTTGAAGTAGAAGAAGAAACTCAAACACTTGCAACTATTACTTATCAAAACTTTTATCGTTTATATAATAAACTTTCAGGGATGACAGGTACTGCAAAAACTGAAGAAGAAGAATTCTTAAAAATATATAACACTAGAGTTATTGTTTGTCCTACAAACGAACCAATTATTAGAGTTGATGAACCAGATTTAACTTTTGGAACAAAAAATGCAAAATTAAAAAGAATGGTAGAAGATTTAAAAGCATTAAATGAAATCGGAAGACCAGTATTGATTGGAACAACAAGTGTTGAGTCATCCGAACAAGTTGCAAGATATCTTGAAAAAGCAGGACTAAAATTTGAAATGATTAACGCCAAAAACCACTTACGTGAAGCCGAAATTGTTGAAGGTGCTGGTCAATTAAAAGCTATTACTTTAGCAACAAACATGGCTGGACGTGGAACAGATATTAAATTAACAGAAGAAACAAGAAAACTTGGCGGATTATTTGTTATGGGTATTGAACGTAATGAAGCAAGACGTATTGATAACCAGTTAAGAGGTCGTGCTGGACGTCAAGGTGATCCAGGAACTTCAAGATTTTATATATCAATGGAAGATGAATTGATGATAAGATTTACCGCTCCAAAAGTAAGACAATATTTTATCAAACTTGGAGATGACCATATTAAATCTAAAATGTTTACAAGAGCAATCACAAATGCTCAAAAAAAATTAGAAGGTTTAAACTTTGATCAAAGAAAAAACGTTTTAGATTATGACAACATTCTTTCTCAACAACGTGAAGCTATGTATGCTCAACGTGATGATATTTTATTACAAACAGATTTAAAAGTTGTTCTTGCAAAATTTCAATACACAATTGCATTTGAAATTATTGAAGAATGTTCTGAACTTGTAAGAGGAGAAAGAACTGTTAATGTTGATTTATTAATTAAACGTTTAAACTCAGAATATATTATTAAAGATTCTATGGAAGAAAAAGAATTGATCGGATTAGAAAAACAACAAATGGCAAAACTAATTCAAAAACATATGATGGAACTATACTTACAAAAAATTGAAGGTGTTCCTGAAAATGTAATTCATGAAATGGAAAGAAGAACAATTCTGCAATCTTTTGATAGATTTTGAACTCGTCATATTAACTTAAGTCAAAAACTAAGAAGTGGTATTTATTTACAACAATACGCTCAAAATAATCCATTACATGAATATGTAGAACAATCTGCAAAATTATTTAATAAAATGAAAATTAATATTGCATTCGAAGCAATTGATCGACTATACCAATCATTTAACGCTGAAGGTAGCGTTGAAAATATTTCAAATAACAAAATTGATATTGAAAATATTTTAATTAATGCAAATCGTCAAGCACAACAAACTCAACAAGTTGAAGCAGAAAAAAAAGTTATTAATGTAACTGAAAAAGATATCGATGAAATTTTAAACGAAATCGGTATTAAACAAGAAGAGTTTTCTAGAAATAATGTAACAAATCGTTTTGCTCAATTAAAAGAAGAATTTAAAGATGATGTTGAAAGATTTAAAAAACTAGAAATTCAAGAACATATTATTAACGGTCTAATGGACAAGCTAGATGAAGTTGTTGATGAAAGAAGAAAAAAAGCCTTAGAATTAACTCAAGACGGAATTGATGCTATTGTTAAGAAGTTTGATTTAAAAAATAAATTATTTACAGTAGATGATGTAAAACAATCTTTTGAAAAACTTATGAATCAAGATTTAACCGATGAACAAAAAGCTCAAATTGATGTTGAAGCTCAAATTTTATTAGCGGTTGCTCAAGCAATTGCAGAAAAAAATCAAAAAGATAATCAAGGAAAAGAATTTGTTATGAAGGACAAAAAAGGTAAGGTTGTTAAAAAAATTAAAACCAATCCTGATGGATCAATTAACGAAGATGAAATTGAAGATACAGAGCAAGTTCGTTCAAAAACAAAAATTGGATAAAATTTATTTAATAAAAGCACTATTTTTTTGCTTTTATTTTTTTATTAAAAATAAAAAAGTTGTATTTTTATAAAAAGATGTGATAATATCTTTTAGCATATCAATTGTACTAGGCAAAAGTCTAGTATTTTTACGTAGGTGATTTTATGAATAAAGAAAGAAGAAATTTTGATTTAGTGACTGAATATAGTCCAAGCGGAGACCAACCAAAAGCAATTGCAAATTTGTTAGATGGTCTTAAAAATAACAAAAAGCATCAAGTTTTATTGGGAGCAACAGGTACAGGTAAAACTTTTACTATGGCAAACATTATTAAAAATGTAAACAAACAAACTCTTGTTTTGGCTCATAATAAAACTTTAGCAATGCAACTTTACATAGAACTAAAAGAGTTATTTCCTAATAATCGTGTTGAATATTTTGTTTCTAACTTTGATTTTTATCAACCAGAAGCATACATTCCTTCAAGAGATTTATACATCGACAAAGATGCAAAAAGAAATAATGATTTAGAAATGATGAGACTAAGTGCAAAAAATGCATTAATAACAAGAACAGATACAATAGTTGTTGCTTCTGTTGCAGCAATTTATGCAAGTCAAGACCCACGTGAATATGGTGAAGTTTTTTTTGAACTTAAAGTAGGACAAAAAATTAGTAAAAAAGAACTATTAAGTTTTTTAGTAAAAACTGGTTACATAAGAAATGATAATGTTCTTGCAATGGGAGAGTTTAGTGCAAAAGGAGATATAATTCAAATTGCTCCAAGTTGAACTGATTCATTTAATTTAAGAATATCTATGTTTGGTGATGAAATTGAAGCGCTTGATATAATGGATGTATTAAATAATACAGTTAAAGATAAATTAAGATTGTTTACTATTTTTCCAGCAGCAGCTTATGTTACTCAATGAGATAAACTAAAAAAAGCAATTGAAAATATTGGAATTGAACTTGAACAAAGAGTGCAATATTTTTTAGATGAAGGAAAATTAATTGAAGCTGATAGACTTTCAAAACGAACTAAATATGATATGGAAACATTAGAAGAATTTGGTGTATGTAGTGGAATTGAAAACTACTCTGCTCATTTAGACTTTAGACCTCCTGGAGTAACTCCTTTTTCACTTTTAGATTATTTTGAAAAAGACTTTTTAACTATAATTGATGAATCACACATGATGATTCCTCAAGTTAGAGGTATGTATAATACTGATAGAAGTAGAAAAGAAACTTTAGTAGCTCATGGGTTTAGGTTGCCAAGTGCTCTTGATAATCGACCATTAAATTTTGAAGAGTTTGAAAAAAAATTAAACAATGTAATTTACACTTCTGCAACACCAGGAGATTATGAAATGCAATTAGCAGATTATAAATTTGCAGAACAAATTATTAGACCAACTGGATTAATTGATCCTACAATCACAGTTTTGCCAACAACAAATCAAATGGAAGTAATAATTGAAAATATTAATAAAGTAGTAGAAAAAAAACAAAAAGTTTTTATTACAGCATTAACGATTAAACAATCAGAAGATATAACTAGTTTTTTACAGGGAAGAAATATTAAAGTTGCTTACTTACATTCTGAATTAAAAACTTTAGAGCGTAATGAAGTCTTATCTGATTTAAGAAAAGGTGTCTATGATGTAATTGTTGGAGTTAACTTATTAAGAGAAGGGCTTGATGTTCCAGAAGTAAGTTTGGTTTGTATTTTAGAAGCAGACAAACAAGGATTTTTAAGAAATACTAGAAGTTTAATCCAAACAGTCGGACGTGCCGCAAGAAATTCAGACGGAAGAGTTATATTTTTTGCAGATTCAACTTCTCAAGCGATGATTGAAGCTATGGAAGAAACCGAAAGGAGAAGAAATATTCAAATTGCTTATAACTTAGAACATAATATTACTCCAAAAACAATTATTAAAAAAATAAGCGACTTTGGTTTAATGGATTCAAAAATTAGAAGTGAAATTGATAAAATAAATAAATCTAAAAAAGATAAACAAAAACAAAAAGATAAATTAATTGAACAAATTAGAAAAGAAATGTTAACTGCTGCTAAAGAGCAAAACTACGAAAAAGCAGCAGAGCTTAGAGATTTAATTTTAGAGATCCAAGCAGAATAGGAGAAAAAATGAGTTTAGATAAAATTATAGTTAAAGGAGCCAGAGAAAATAACTTAAAGAATGTTGATTTAACAATTCCAAAAAATAAATTAATTGTTTTTACAGGATTGTCAGGAAGTGGAAAGTCTTCATTAGCTTTTAATACAATTTATGCAGAAGGAGAAAGAAGATATATAGAATCTTTATCTTCATTTTCAAGACAATTTTTAAAGTCAACTGAAAAACCTGATGTTGATGATATTGAAGGATTAAGTCCTGCTATATCAATAGATCAAAAAACTACAAGTCATAATCCAAGATCAACTGTTGGAACAACAACAGAAATTCATGATCATTTAAGATTATTGTACGCAAACGTAGGAACCCCATATTGTGTTAATGGTCACGGTCCAATTAGAAGTCAATCATTAAAAGAAATAATAAGTTCAATAAAAAAAGTTACAGAAGATAATGAACAAGTATATGTTTTATCTCCTGTTATTAGAGATAAAAAAGGAACTCATAAAGATTTATTTTTAAGATTACAAAGGGAAGGTTTTATAAGAGTAAATGTAAATGGGGAAATAAAAAACCTTGATGAAGAAATAGAATTAGAACAAAATAAACGTCATGATATTGATATTGTTGTTGATAGAATTATTTATAAAAAAGAAGATGAAGATTTACAATCAAGATTATTTTCTGCAATCGAAATTGGTTTAACTTACTCTAATGGTTTAATAAAAATATTTTATCCCAACAAAAATAATGAAACAAAACTTTTTTCTACAAAATACTCATGTAGAGAATGTGGATTTATGATTCCAAACTTAGAACCTAACTTATTTTCATTTAATAAAAAAGTAGGAGCTTGTGAAACTTGTTCTGGATTAGGAATTAATTTAGAAGCAGATCCAAGTTTAATCATTCCAGATCCTAACTTATCAATAAGAAATGGTGGAATTTTATATCTAAAAAATTTAGTAGGAACTCAAAATTTAGAATGACAAGAGTTTAAAATTTTATGTGATTATTATTTAATTGATTTAGATTTACCAATTAGTTCATTAAGACAAAAACAAATTGATGTAATGTTATATGGAAGTGATGAACCAATAGAATTACAACTAAATTCAACTAGTGGTAACGTTTTTAATAAATTAAATTACACAGAAGGTATTGCTAATTTAATTGAAAGAAGATATCTAACCACTAAATCAGAAGACAACAGAAAGTTTTATGGAAAATTTATGTCTTCAAAAGTTTGTAAAACATGTAATGGTAAAAGACTAAATGATTTAGCTTTATCTGTAAAACTAAATGGATTAAGTATTGCAGACTTTGTAGAACTAACTATCGAACAAGAGTTAGAATTTTTATTGAACTTAGAATTAACAGAACAACAAGAAAAAATTGCTTCATTAGTTTTAAATCAATTACTTTCTAGAATTAGTTTTTTAAATGAAGTAGGTTTAAACTATTTAACATTAGCAAGAAGTGCCACAACTTTATCAGGAGGAGAATCTCAAAGAATTAGATTAGCAAAACAATTAGGTTCAAAATTGTCTGGGGTTTTATATGTCTTAGACGAACCTTCAATTGGGCTACATCAAAAAGATAATGACAAACTTATTGCAACACTAAAAAAATTAAGAGACTTAGGAAATACTTTAATAGTTGTTGAACACGATGAAGATACAATGAAACACTCTGATTGAATTGTTGATATTGGTCCTGGTGCAGGAATTCATGGTGGAGAAGTGATTGCACAAGGTAACTATGAAGATATTTGCAACGCACCAAGATCAATTACTGGACAATATTTATCAAAAAAATTATCAATTCCTGTTCCTAAAAAAAGACGCGGTGGTAATGGTAAAAAATTAGAAATTATTCAAGCTAGTGAAAACAATTTAAAAAACTTAGACATAACAATTCCACTTGGAAAGTTTGTAACTATAACTGGAGTTAGTGGAAGTGGAAAATCAACTCTAATGGAAGAAATAATTTACAAAGGATTAAGAAAAGAAGTTGCAAAAGAATTAATTCATCCTGGTAAATACAAAAAAATGAAAGGAACTGAAAACATAGATAAAATAATTTATGTTTCTCAAGATCCAATTGGAAAAACACCAAGATCAAATCCTGCAACTTATACTTCTGTATTTGATGATATAAGAGACTTATTTGCAGAAACTCCTGAAGCAAAAATGCGTGGATATAAAAAAGGAAGATTTAGTTTTAATGTTCCAGGTGGAAGATGCGACGCATGTCAAGGAGATGGTGTTGTAAGAGTTGATATGCAATTCTTAGGTTATGTTGAAGTTATATGTGAAGTTTGTGAAGGTAGAAGATATAATGAAGAAACTTTACAAGTAAAATATAAATCAAAAAACATATGAGATGTTTTAAGTATGACTGTTAACGAAGCTTTTGAGTTTTTTGAAAATATACCAAAAATTAAAGAAAAATTAGACACAATACTAGCTGTTGGTCTTGGTTATATTAAACTTGGACAAAATGCAACAACTTTATCTGGAGGAGAAGCTCAAAGAGTAAAACTTTCTACATTTTTATTAAAAAAACAAACTGGAAAAACTTTATTTTTACTTGATGAACCAACAACTGGATTACATGTTGATGATGTAAGTAGACTAATTAAAGTTTTAAACATTTTAGTAGATCAAGGAAATACTGTTTTAACAATTGAACATAACTTAGACTTTATAAAAGTTTCAGATTATTTAATTGATTTAGGACCAGATGGAGGAATGGCTGGAGGAGAAATTCTTGCAACTGGAACTCCTGAACAAGTAGCTACTGTTGAAAAAAGTTATACAGCAAAATATTTAAGAGAATATCTAAATGATTAGTGTAGAAAAAAACATTATTCCTACTGAACTATTTTTTAAAAAAGAATATAACTTAAAAAAACTTTTAAATGACAAAGGCAATCCTCAAAATAATTTTAAAGTAATAAATGTAGTTGGAACAAACGGTAAAGGCTCTACTGCTAATTATCTATATAACAATTTAAA
This sequence comes from Spiroplasma gladiatoris, assembly GCF_004379335.1. Lineage (NCBI taxonomy): Bacteria > Bacillati > Mycoplasmatota > Mollicutes > Entomoplasmatales > Spiroplasmataceae > Spiroplasma > Spiroplasma gladiatoris. The sequence goes on from NZ_CP038013.1 coordinate 91,323, forward strand.
TTCTAAATACAAAAGTGTGGGATTATTTTTTTCCCCAGCTTTTTTATTTCACAATGAAAGAATTCAAGTTAATAATAATTATATTGATGATAAAACTTTATTAGAGTTAATTAACAACAACACTAAACTATTTTTAAAATATGAATTAACCTTTTTTGAAATTTGAACTTATATAGCAATAGAATACTTTAATAAAATGAAAGTTGAGATTGCTGTTATAGAAGCGGGGATTGGAGGAGTAAAAGATTCAACAAATCTTTTTGAAAATCAATTAGCTGTTTGTTTGACTTCTTTAGGATTTGATCACGTAGAAGTATTAGGAAATAGCATTGAAAGTATCATTGAAAATAAAATTAAAATTGTAAAAAATAATAATAAAATTTATACAACTTCAATTAATAAACAGTATGAAAATATTTTTAAAAGTTTTGTTAATAACAAAATCATTTATTGTGAACCGACAAATGACTTAACTTATCAAAAATATAATCAAGGAATAGCAAAAAAACTTCTTGAAGATTTAAATATAAAATCTTTTAATTTTCAAAAAACTCTTTTGGGAAGAAGAACTATTTTAAATAAAGAACCAAGTTTCATAATTGATGGATGTCATAATTTAGATGGAGCTATTGCTTTAGTAAACTCTATTGATAACATTAAAGATTACACAATTTTATTTACTTCAAGTAAAGGTAGAGAAAATAATGAAATGATTGAATTTTTAAAAAATAAGTGTAAAGAATTTTATGTAACAACCTTCGATCATATAAAAGCTTGAAATTTTGATTTAGTTCAAAACAAAAATAAAGTTTTTAATTGGAAACAATTTTTAAATGATAATATTAAAAAGAATATACTAGTATGTGGAAGTTTATATTTTATTCCATTAGTATATGAATGATACGGAGAACAAAATGACAAATTTTTATTTGATTACTAATATAATTGGTTTTATTGGAGTAGCAACTCTATTTATAGCAGCATTAGCATTAGAAAAATTTAGTTTTAAAAAAATCTCAATTAGACATATAACAGTTATGGCAACTTTTGGTGCTGCTAGTGTAGTTTTAACAAATCTTGTTGGATATAATATTCCAATTTTAGGAAATATTAGATTAGCATTTGGAGATTGAATCATCTTCTTGCTTGGAATGGCTTTTGGACCTTTATGTGGTGTTATTTCTGCAATTTCAATTGACACATTAGGAAATATAATTCCTAATTCTTTTGGATATCATTCAGGATATATGATGAATAAAGCTGTCTTAGGATTATGTGGAGCACTTGTTTTTTTATTCAAAAAAGATAATTTAATTATTTTAAAAACTGTTTTATTTTATGCAATTCCTTATACACTTCAAAGTTTATTATTAAATCAAATTTGAATGATGTCATGAAGAGGTGTTTCTGCATGATTAGATATTGTTCCAAAACTAATTAAACTTCCAATTGCTTTAACAATTTATATTAGTGTTAGCTTTAGTGCTTTTAAAGTCTTACAAAAATTATTAGATAAATGACAAACAGATGGAATATGGTGCTTTAAAAATAAATATTTTAATAATGTAAAATTAGAATTACAATAATAAGACTTAGTCTTATTATTTTTTTATTATTTGTTATATTATTAATATAAAGAAGGATGAATTATGAAGTTTAATAAATGATATTTCGAACAAGCATATTTAAAGAATGCACACAGTTCAGCAAGAATTGAAGCTAATAAATTATCTTTAAAATCATTTGAAAAAATTATTTTTGATAATGATAGTAAAAGTATTTGAGAAAATATTAGCGAAGAAAGTAACGAGTATGATAAAGATACCAAGCTAAAATGATATGAAGAGGCATTGGGTTTTAAAAAGGCATATTCATTTTTATATTATGAAGTCCATAACAATCCAAATCAAGAATTAGATTTAAGTATAATTAAAAAAATACATTTTGTATTAACAGAAAATATTAATGACTTTAACGATGAAGATAAAGGAAAATTTAGAACAAAAGAAATTTACATATCTAATGCATGTGTAAAAAGCTCGCATTCAACAAGAATTGAAAGTGATTTAATCGAAGTTTTAGATGAATACAATCAAAGAAAACAGCTAGCAAAAACTTTAAAAGAAAAAATTCAAGCATTAGCTTTTTTACATGCAGCATATGAAATAATCCACCCTTTTATTGATGGAAATGGTAGATCTGGAAGAATGATAATAACATTAGAATCCTTAAAAATGGGATTGTTTCCAATTTCGTTTAATTATCAAAATCAACATTTATATTATTTAGGACTACAAAAAGTAAGTTTGTCTTCTGATCCTGTTTCAAATAATATTTTTAAAAAAATGGCTAAAAATAATTTTTCAATTTTAGAAGCACTAATGTTTAAATCATTTAAAGACAATTTAAACATTATTAGAGAAGATAATTTAATTAAAGGGTATATGAACTTTGATAAAGTAAATCAACATATTGTTGATAAAAAAGAATTTGAAAAGTTAAATAATGATTATAAAAAATTTTTATTAGATGAAACTATTGCGACTTACGAACTAAAAGCATTACAAAAACAAATGAGAGCAGATTGAGTCAAAAAATATGATTATGTATTTAAAGATTAATTAAGTTATAATTGAAAAGTGAGGTAAGTTTATGAAAAAAGTAAAGCTAAGAACAATTGTTGAAAAACTTAGTTTAGAAACTCTTTCTGGAGAAAATAACTTAGATAATATAATTCAAGTTTATGGCCTTAATAGAGCAGGGCTTGAATTAGCAGGAAATTTTGAAGAAGGCGAAAAAGCTCATCGCCTTATTTTAATGTCTACAAAAGAATATAGTTATATAATGAAATTTAGTGAAGAAGAAAGAAAAGAGCGTTATGAAAACCTTTTAAGTGAACACATACCTGGAGTTATTATTACAAGCAAATTTCAAGATAAATTATTCTTAGAAGTTGGAAAACGACTAGAAATACCAATTTTAAAAACACATGCAGAATCAACTAGTGATTTTACAAAAGATGTATTAGACTTATTAGATGATTATTTTGCACCAACAACAGAAATGCACGCCTCTTTTATAAATATTTTTGGAAAAGGAACACTGTTAACTGGAGAATCAGGAATTGGTAAATCAGAACTTGCATTAGAACTTGTAAAATCAAATCACTTGTTTGTAGGAGATGATAGAATTGTTATTACAAAAAAAGCTGGTAACTTGTATGGAAAATGTCATCCAATTTTAAAAAACCTTGTTGAGGTTAGAGGAATTGGAATAATTGATGTTGCAAAAACAAACGGGTATAAAGTTATTATGGAACAATCAACTGTAGATTTAATTATTGAACTTTCAATTTTTAAAAAAGACGGAGTTGATGATTCAGAACGATTAGGTCATGATTTTAAAACTTTTGACATACTTGGCGTTAAAATCCCTTATATTAAAATCCCAGTATCTTCAGGGAGAAATATTCAAAACATTGTTGAAACAGCAGTTTCTAAACTAAAAATTGCATTAAGTGGATTATACAAAGATGATTCAGATTTATTAACAGAAAGAATGCGTGAATTTTCAGATGACGAATAACTTACTAACTTATGAAAATCCTTTATGAAAAGCATGATCTAAAGGTACAGGACAAGGAGACAGTTTATCTTTCTTATACTCTACGTTTTTAACAATTGGAGTTTTTGTAACTTTAATAGCATCTGTAATTATGTTAAGAATTAGAAAAATACCTTTAACAGAAGTTATGAATGCAACATACATAGTTATTATTGCAGGAGTATTAGGAGGTTCTATTTTTGGAAAACTTGGAACAGGAGTTCCTTTTTACAAGTTTTTTTATATTTGAGAAGCTGGAATGAGTTTTTTTGGAGCTTTTTTATGCGGGTTTGTTGGAGGATTTGTTTTTCTCTATAACAAAAAAGATAATAAAAAAGTTTCAATATGAGTTTATGCAGATTGTATTGTGCCAAATGTTTTACTAGGACAAGCAATTGGAAGATGAGGAAATTTATTTAATCATGAAATTCTAGGAAGAACTACTTCTGTTGAAAAACTACAATGACTACCTTCATGGATATGACAAAGATTGTTTTATTATGTTGACCCTTCTACTGGAAAAGAAACTTCTGAGCTTGTTTATAAAGAACCATTATTTATGTATGAAATGATTGCAACTTTAATAAGTTGATTTTTAATAGTTTTTGTAATTAACAATTTAGGGAAATGATTTAGCAAAAAACCTTGAAAACTAGATCCTCATGCATTTCCAGTAAAAAAAGCAGTTCGATATGATGAAATTAAAGTTATAGATACTTATATTGATATTAAATACAAACAAAAATTTATTAATGGTGAAGAATTATATAAAATGTCAAAACGTCAAGCTTGACTAAAAGCTTATTTTGCTTATCAAGCTGACTTAACAAAGTCAGATCAAGCACAAAAAATTATAGATGATCATACAAATATTTACTTAAAAGCCTTAGATAAATTTAAAAACTTTAAAAATATATTTAAAGAAAATCAAAAAAAACTTCAAATAAAAATGAAAAACAACAAAATTACAAAAGAAGAATTTAAAATACAAATTAAAGATCTAAAAACCCAGTTCAAAGATGATACAAAAGATTTAAGAATAAAAAAATCAAGATTTAAATCGTTTTTAACTTTAGATAGTAAAAAACTTTACGAATTAAATAATCCTAATAATTATTTTGTAATTAATTGTGGAGTTGCAACATCAAGTTATATAATATTTTATGCAATTATTAGATTGGTATTAGACTCATTTAGAACTAGTTACGAACTTGCGTTTAAATGAAGTCCAGTATTTAATTATATGTCTATTGTTGGAATTTTAATTTTGGGAGTAATTTCATTAGTTATAGCTCAATTTATTGCTCCAAAAAAATGAAGAGAAGAGGGATGGTTATATGAAAAATCATATTAAAAACGATTATGATGTAATAATTGCAGGAGCAGGACCTGCTGGATTAACTGCTGCAATTTATGTTGTTAGATCTGGTATGAGTGCTGTTGTTTTAGAAAAAGAATTACCAGGAGGTAAAGTTACTAAAACTGGAGAGATTGAAAACTATCCAGGATTTGATAAAATTGAGGGTCCAGACTTAGCATTTAAATTTGTAGATCAAGCAACAAAATTAGGAGCAGTTTTAGAATATTCAGGACTTAAAAAATATAAAAAACAAAAAGAAGGTTTTATTGTTGAACTAACTAATGGAAAAACAATTACAGGAACAGCTTTAATATTAGCAACAGGAACAAAAGAGAGACTTTTAAATGTACCTGGGGAAACAGAATTTTATGGTAAGGGTGTTTCTTATTGTGCAGTTTGTGATGGAGCAAACTATAAAAATGAAATTGTTGCTGTTGTTGGTGGAGGATATTCAGCTGTTGAAGAATCATTGTTTTTAACTAGACTTGTTGATAAAGTTCATTTAATACATAGAAGTCAAAAATTTAGAGTAGATCAAAAATTATTAGAAAAGTTAAAAACAAATGAAAATATTATTTTGCATTTAGATAGTGTTGTAAGTTCAATTAATGGTGATACAAAAGTTAATAGTGTGACTATTGAGAATTTAAACAATAATGAAAAATATAATATTGATATTGCAGCAATTTTTCCATTTATCGGTCAAGACCCAGTAACAGAATATATTGATGAACAAAATATTTTAAATGAAACTAAACATATTCTTGGAGATGAAAATATGAAAACCCAAGTTGAAGGTCTGTTTGTCGCAGGAGATGTTAGACAATCACCTTTAAAACAAATTGCAACAGCTGTTTCAGATGGAGCTTTAGCAGGTCAAAATGCAGTTAAATATATTGAAAACCTTGATTAATATCAAGGTTTTCTTTTATTTATGTTAAAATTGAATGGTTAGAGGTGAAAGTTAATGGAAAATTGAGAAGACTCGTTATTTAGACCAGACGAGAGTAGATGAACTATAAAGAGTGATTATCTTGGTGATTTTCTTCACATGTATGCATTTTTTATGACATGTGGTGTATTAGCAGCAATTTTATTAGCATATTATCAACTTAGAAGAAGAAATTTACCACCATGAGAAATGTTGATAGCTTCCACTGTGATTGTGCCTTCAGGACTTTTTGGAGGAAGTTTTTTTGGAAAAATAAATGCAAGCGGTAATGATTGACTTAACGGAGAAAGTTTTTTTAAACTATTTGCGTTTTGAGAAGCGGGAATGTCAATTCATGGAGCTATTTTAGGTGGAGCAATTGCTGCATTAATAATGATGTACTTTTTAGGAAGAAAACCTAGAATTTCTTTACTAACTTATGGGGACTGTATTGCTCCAGGAATATTAATTAGTCAAGCAATTGGAAGATGAGGAAACTTCTTTAATCATGAATTATTTGGTAGACCATTAGGACTTTATGATCAAGTCAACATGCCAAGTTGATTAAAAGATAATATGACATATATTTATAACGGACCATCTAATAATGTTATAAATGGTGTTGGTTTACAAAACGGGCAATCATATGTTATGCAACCTTTATTTTTATATGAATCAGTTGGTTTTTTAATTGTCTATTTAATGATAGTTCTAATTATTCCTGGAATTGGAAAATGAATTAGTAAAAAACCTTGAAAATTACATCCAAATGAATTTAATCTTAGTTGAAAAAACTCATGAATTCATGCTTTTACTTGAGATAAAAAAATTAAAAATACTACTTATTTTGGAATTTGAAATAAAGCTTATTTTGAAAAAGTAGAAGTTGATCAAGTTGATTGATATGAAGAAGAAAAAAGAAAAATAACAACAACAAACAAATTAAAAAGAAAATGGCAAGAAGGAAAGTTGTTAGACAAAGCAAATAATCCTGACGGATATATTATGGCAAGATGTGGAGTCCAACTTGGTGCGTACTTTTTAGCTTGAAATGCAATTAGGTTTTATGTAGAAACTAATAGAAGTCAAGAAGGATTATTTATAATGCATAATTCTGAGTTATCATTAACAATTATTGGGTTGACTGGTTTAATTGGTGTTTTAATTATGTACTTGTCACAATTTGTATTCCCATATTTATTAAGAACACCTGGTTTTTTCTATGAAAAACCATATTTCTATACAAAAGAGGTTTTAGAAAAAATTAATAAAAAAATCGAAGATAATAAAGCAAAAAAATTAATAAAAACAAAAATTAATAGCGACAAACAAAAAATGATTCAAGAAAAATTAAATAAAGCTAGAGAAGAATCGTTAAAAAATAAAGACTCAAAAAAATAAAGATAGTAATAAAAAGTTGGTGAAAATATGTCGTTTGCAAGCTCTGTTAAAGAAGAAATAGTAAGTCACAACTTTATTAAAGAACAAGCGATTATGTTATTGTCTGGTTTTATAAAATATAATGGGGAATTAATTTATACTAGCACAGGAACAATGCTACGCCTTACTTCAAGATCAAATAAAGTTATAAGAGTAATTTTAAAACTGCTAAAGCAGTTTTATTTTGGCAACATTGAAATATCAATTATTCAAACTCAACTACTAAAAAAAGACAAAGTCTATCAATTGCTTTTAACAGATAATGTTAAAAGTTTTTTGCGTGATAATAATATATTTGATACTAATAAAAATGATAAAATTATAGAGATTAGTTTAAACCAAGACTTCGATAATAGTCTGGTTCGCGCATATATATCTGGAGTTTTTATTGCCGTTGGCAGCGTCAATAACCCAGAGACCACAAACTATCACATCGAATTTCAGTTTAAAGAAATTGAATCTGCAAATTATATTTGCTCAATCATCAATAAATTTGATTTTGGTTTTAAAGTAATCGCAAAAAAAAGCAAATACATTTGTTATGCTAAAAAATCTCTTGTAGTTTCGGATTTTTTAAAGTTTATTGACGCACCTCAATCAGTGCTGAGTTTTGAAACTACTCGAATAGCAAGAGATTTCAACAACAGTGTTAATCGAATTATGAACATAGATATTTATAATACGAAAAAAACCACTATTGCTGGATCAAAACAAGTTCTGCAAATAGAAAATATTATAAAAAATAATCTATTTAGCAGATTGTCAGATAAGGCTCAAAAATTAGCAAACATACGTTTAGAACACCAGGATTTATCATTTAGTGAATTAGAAACGATAATGAACGAAAATGGTATATATATAACAAAATCTGGTATAAGCAATTTGTTTAAAATAATTGCAAAACTATCGGAAAGCATAGGTGAAGATTATGAAAAGTAACGACGTAATAGCTGTTTTTAGTCAAAACATGAAGGAGTTAAGAATCCAAAAAGGACTTACTCAAGAAGAACTTAGCTTTAAAGCGGGTATACACAGAAATTATATTTCTGATACAGAACGCGGTCGCAGAAATGTGTCTTTAAAAGCTGTGGAAAAAATAGCACAAGGACTTGATGTTACAATTCAAGAACTATTTAGTAATAGTACTATCATTAAATAAAAAAAACTCACAAACTTATTTGTGAGTTTTTTTATTTATATATCATTACTTTAGTAAATTGATCGACTTCAGGAGAATTAATTAAATCAGCATAATTAGAATACAATAAATAAACTTTAAATCCTTTTGATTTTAATAAACGATAAATATTTAAGTTATTTCGATAATTACTATGAATTAATAAAATATTTTTACTTTTATCTAATTTTTTATAATAGTTATAGTTAAAAGTCATAACAGGCAAACTAATTGTATTGATTATGTGATTTTCTTCATAAACAAGAGGCCCTCTTAAATCTGCCACTTGTCATTTAGCGCTATTCAAAATTTTTAAAAATTTATTTAAAGGTTTAGTTTTGTATTTTCTTTTAAAAGCATTAGAAGCAAATATTTTACCAATAATCTTAAAAACATATTCTAGTCATTGCATAATTTTAATCTCCAATAAAATTATATTATATTTTAAAAACTATTTAAAAATATAAAGTAAAATAATTAAAATGATTTGAAAAGAGTAAATAAAATGAAAGACAAAGTAAATATTTATGAAAAAACAATTTATCCAAGTAAGTTAAATAAAGATGATGCAATAGCAATTGTTAGTTTATCAAGTGGAATATTAGGAGAAGATTTTTGTAATTATCAATTAAATTTAGGAATTACAAGATTAGAAGAAATTGGATTAAAACCTAAATTTATGTCAAATAGTTTAAAAGGAGAAGAGTTTATAAAGAATAACCCTGAAAAAAGAGCCCAAGACTTAATAGATGCATTTTTAGATAACGAAGTAAAAATTATAATGAGTGCAATTGGTGGAGATGACAGTTACAAAATAATTGAACACTTAATAGAAAAAGATATTGAAACAATTATAAAGAATAATCCTAAAATATTTATTGGTTATTCTGACATAACAAATATTCATTTGTTATTAAATAAATTTGGTCTTTCAACAATTTATGGACATGCGTTTTTAACAGATATTGCAGAATTCGACACTAAAATGTTAGATTACAGTTATAATTCTTTTTTAGAATTATTTAAAAGTTCAAAAAGTTATGAAATAACTTCTGCAAAAGTTTGATATGAAGAAAGAAAATCTTGAAAAAAATCTGAAATTGGCACACCAAGAATTCATCATATCGAATCTACAGGATATGAATTTATTAACTTTAAAGATAACATTGAAGGTTATTTATATGGAGGGTGTTTAGAAAGTTTATATTCGATATTAACAGGAAATAGGTATTTAGACCAACCAAAAGTATTTGAAAAATATAATATTTTATTAAATAACAACGAGTTAAAAGAAACCATTTTTTATTTAGAAACTTCAGAAGCAAAACACGAACCTGAGTTATTTAAATTAATGCTAGAAAAATTAGTAGAGAATCAAATTTTACAAAATATTAAATGTTTAATTGTAGGAAAGCCTCAAGATAATATTTATTATGATGAGTATAAAAAAGTGTGCATAAGTATTAGTGATAAATATAACATCCCAATAGTTCTTAACTTAAACTTTGGACATTCTTATCCAAAAACTATTATTCCCAATCTTGCTAAAATGAGTATAGATCCTCAATCTAAAAAGATATTTGTTAATAAATTTTTAAAGGATTAAAAAAGGTTAAAGTATATGAATGAAAAAAAAGATTACACTATAAATGATTTTAAAAAAGTTAAAATTAATGACTATAAAGTTATATTTAATTTTACTTATATTCAAGAGTTTTTAAATATAGTTAAAAATAAAAATATTACATTAATTGATTATGAATGTTTTCAAATGTTTGGTTTTAAAAATAAATTAGATCCAAAAAGATATTTTAGCGAACTTAAAAATATCCCATTTTTAGTCAATTGTAAAACAATCCATTATGATGAATCAAATCAATTATTTAAGTTTGATAAAAAAATAACCTATTACTATTCAAAAAAACTTGAAGATGAAAAAATTTTCTATAAAGAAGTTTTTGAATTAGCTATTCAAGTTAAAAAATTTTATAATAAACACTTTATAGACACAGTTCTAGTAATGGGAAAAGATACTGAAATTAAATTTTCACACCTTGCAAATCAACATTTAAAAGTAAAAATCCTTAAAGAAAGTCTCGAATTATGAGATATTTTCAATTGAAATCGAACAACCCATTTAAGAATAAATGGATTAAATAATTATTTTTCATTGAATCAACTATTAAAATCTTTACCAATTAGAAAAGATAATATTATTTCAGGAAAAGAGATAGCAAATAAATCTACACAATGATTTACTACTTTAAACACTATTGATGCTAAAATTTTTTTTCATAAAGCAATTGATCATGTTGAATATGATTTAGAAAAAGGATTATATTTATTAAATTGATTAAATAAACTTTTATATAGTAAATATCTTCAAAATATTGATGAAAATGAATATTTTGATAATAAATCTTTAGTAAATATATGAGATTTTTAGTAAAAATTAATTATTCATGAAAAAGTTTTTTATTTTTCTTAAAAAAAGAGTATTATATTTGCATTTAATATTTTAATTTGATAGTCTAATAAAAAGGAGATTTAATATGAAAAAACTTTTAGTATTATTAAGCTCTTTTCTAGTCACTTCACAATTAACAACAGTTATTGTTGGTTGTGAACCTAATGGAAGTAATAAAAGTACAGATCAAGATGATCCAATCGACTTTAAAAATCCAAATGCAGATAAAGGTTCAAATGAAGTAACTGCAGAAAGCTTAATGAAAACAAGAAATATGAATTGGGCTAGTATTTTAAACAAAGATTATTCACAAAGCTCTAATAAGTCATTATTGTCAACAAAGCAATCATTATCTACAAACAATGTTACTAAAATTAACAATATCGATAATGATTCAATTGAAACTACTTCAACATTAGCCAAAAAAGATTTATTATCATCAAAATTATTATCTGATGGATATTCTTTTACACCTTATACAGATATAGGGATTGTAGAAGATAGCAAAGAATATCTTTTAAAAAATAAAAGTTTAGGTGGAGGTTATCGTGACAAAGTAACTTTTGATTCGGATTCAAAAGCAGCAGACAATGAATATAACAACCTAGCTAAATTATGAAATAATGATAAAATATTTGACAAAGTTAAAGATGGTATCACAATCGGATTTATGCAAAATGCAAGTGATGAAAACGAATTGGTACCAATGTGAGATGCAGCTCCAAATAAAACATCAAATAATTCCGCACAATGATTTCAAGATCGTTGAGATAAATGAACAAAAAAAGATGATAAAGAACCAAGCAAAGAACTTTTAGATGCTTCAAAAGTAACAATATCTTTTGGTCCGTTTGCAAACTCATTATGGCATGAGGCATATAAAAATAACATTAATGAAGAACAACTTGCAAATAAATTAGCAGAAATTGGAGCAAAATATGGAACTAAAAAGTTTGACTTTTATTTTGCAGCACCATACTTAACAAATTCAGGAAGTTATGCAGATTCACAAAGACTACTTGCAGGGGCTTTAAAAATCTTAATTGAAAGAGATAATGATTTTGATATTAGATTATCTTTAGTAGTTTCTACAAAAGATGGAATAGCAAGTGTTATAGCAAATAGTGGTGGAAATGCTTGAGATGGAGATATATCAAAAATAGGTAACGAAGAATTTCCTCTGTATATGTTTACAAAATTTTTAGGAATGAACTTTAGACTAAATTTAGTTTTACCCTATTTAACATATTCTGATTTTAATACTTCTGGATTAACAGTTAATAATTGAGAAGTACAAATAATGGAGCAAGCTATAACTAAAACCGAAGAAACTTGAAGAATAATTAACGATAAAGTCAATGGTTCAAGTAGAGTAAAAATTGATAATGCATATAGCAGGATGGCTATTACTCCATGAATTGGAAAAAGAGCTGAAAAAGCAGTTTATGATTTTGATGCAAACGATGCATTAAGATTAAGAAAATTTGCAAATGATAAAAATATAGGTCAAGTATCTATGTTCTATTTAACTAGAGATTATCCTTCAGAATTTATGAGTAACGGATTGGGAAAGGATGCATTAGCAGATACAAACCCAATTGATCAAAACATTCGCTCAGGTAGTGGATATGAAAAACTTACTTACGCAAAAGTTTTATCAGGAAAAATGGCTGAAAATGACATACCATTAGAAAAAACTAAAAAAGAAGACTTAAAAACTTTGGATGGATTTTTAGATTATGACAATGACATTAGAAATAATAAATCATTAGACGAAGTTCAACAACAACAAGGTGCAACTGGTTGAGATGGTGTTAATGGTGGGAATGATGCACAACAATGAGAAAATAATGGACCATCATCTAATGATGGAAATGTTGTAAGTCCTACAACTCCAACAACTTCTTCAAAAAGCAATTATGTTGATTGAAAAGATGCTAACCCAAATAGAGATAAAAATATTGTAGATAAAGCAGAAAGTAATCAAAGAACATACTTCTCACCTTACTTAGATGCAGGTTTATATGAAGGAAATAATATAGGAGATATTGTAAATAAAACTAAGTTAGATCATTTAACACTTGCGTTTGTACAACAAGTTAACTCACACAATAACAGTTTAGATTTATCTATTGCTGGAATTGAAAACAAAGGTGAAGGTTATGAATGATGAAAAAACTCAGTTCTTTATGAAAAAGACTTATTACCATTAATTAACTCAAATAACTTCGAAAACATTAAAGTAGCTTATGGTGGAGCAACAACTGGTGGATATATTGAAAAAAATCCTTGAAACTTAGCTTATAAATTAGCTGGTGGAGATGTTAACCAAGCAAGTTCTTTATTATCAAAAGCACTTATAGGTTACAACGAAGATTTAGCTAGTTTTGCAAGTAAAAAAAGTGAAAAATCATTAGGAACTCCAAAAAATATCGACTTTGATATTGAAGGAGAAGCACAAAACGATCACAACGCAAATAAAGTATTAGCAAGAACATTAGCTAATATGAAAAAAGCAGATAAATCATGGAACTTTTCTATTACTTTACCAGTTCTTCCTTCTGGATTAACTAATGTTGGATATAATGTTATGGATGTATTTGTAAATGCATTTAAAGAAGCTGGATTAAATTACAAAGACTTACCAGTAATTAACTTAATGTTAATGGATTATGGTGATCCAATTTATGTTGCTGCAAAAAACAAAGGAGAAACAAACTTCGATTTAGCAGTACAAGCAATCGAAAATACAAAAGAAAATTTAGCAAAATCAATTATGGCAAATTATAAAGTAAGTAGTTTGACAAATCGTCAAGTACATAGATTAATTGGAGCAACTCCAATGATTGGTGTAAATGATACAGTTGAAGGAGTATTTACTTTAGAAGATGCAAAAGAACTTTACAATTGAGCTCAATCAGCTGATTTAGCTTACTTATCAATGTGATCAATGAATGATGACAGAGGTAAAGTAAATAATATTGGTAGACCAAAATCATTAATTAGTCATGGTTTAAGTTACTTACAAGAATATGACTTCTCAAAAGCATTTAATGGCCAATGAGATGAAAAAGTAAAAGTTCCAAATAAAAAAGCTTAATTTAAAATCTTAATCAAATGTTGATTAAGATTTTTTTATATTTTTAATAACTTTTTGTTAGTGTAAATTAATTGAAAAAAGCCAAATTATAGTTTAGAATATTATAGAAGTATTATAAATAGAACAAAAGAAAGGTAGGCGAAATTGATGGTTGAATTATTTGCAAGTACATCTGAAAGATTACTAGGGAATAGAATCATTTTTGCATTTGAAATATTAGCTTTAATAATATCAGTTTTAATGATTACAGTTGGTATGATCCAAAATAAAACATCTCAAACAGGTTTAAGTGCTTTAAACGGAGGAAATGATGAGTTATTTTCTAACTCAAAAGAAAGAGGTTTAGATAAAACTCTTTCAATTTGAATGTTTAGTCTTGGGATTATTATTTTTGTATCAACAATTGTTATTGGTATAATCACAAACGTTCTATTAGCTGAAGCAGCAGCTTCTTAATATTTAGCTTATTAGAAGGTTGGAAAATATATGAATGACCAGGTTTTAGCAATTATAAAAGAAAAACAAAAATTACATTTAAATGAATTAACTAAAGTTATAAAATACGATAATGAACAAATTACAAATTGTTTAAAAGAACTACAAAATGAATATAAAATTGGATGATCAAAAGATAATGTAATTTATTTTATTGGAGAAAAATTTAAAATTGGATCGCTAAAAATTAATGAGCGAGGATTTGGATTTGTAAAAGATTTAAACGATATCGAACAAGATTATTTTGTTCCTCCAGTTTCTTTAAAAGAAGCAATTTCAACTGATGAAGTTGTTTTTAGTGTTTTTAAAGAAAGTGAAGATAAATACAGAGCTAATGTTGAAGATATATCTTTAAGAACAAAAACAAGTTTAGTAGGAGAAATTCACCTTTCAAGAGACGGAAGATTTTTAGATTTTCATGCTAATGAACCTGGATTTAAAAATTATCGTATAGTAATGATAAACGCAAAAGATTTTAAGTTAAAAAAAGATCTTATTGTAAAAGTTAAAATAATGTATGTAAGAGAAAAGAAATTATTTACAAAAATACAAAAAATTATTGGAGATGCTAATAAAGCAATTGATAGAATTTATTCAATTGCTTATGAATTTGATATTAACCCTGATTTTAATCGACAAACTTTAGAAAATGCAAATATGGTAGCAAAGCCAATTAACTATGAAGATATTCAAATTAAAAGAAGACAAAATAATTTAATCACAGATAAAAATTTAGTAACTATTGATGGTGCTGATTCAAAAGACTTAGATGATGCAATATATGTTGAAAAAACAAAAGATGGTTACAAACTATTTGTAGCAATAGCTGATGTAAGCTATTATGTAACTCCTTTTTCTCCACTTGATAATACTGCTTTATATAGAGGAAATTCTGTTTATCTTGCTAATAAAGTAATACCAATGCTTCCTGAACAACTTTCTAATGGAGTTTGTTCTTTAAATCCAAATGAAGATAAACTATGCATGGTTTCAGAAATGGAATTTGATAAACATGGGAAAATGATTAAGAAAAAAGTATATGAATCAATTATGAACTCAAAAGCAAGATTAACTTATTCAGAAGTCAACGAGTTATATGCAACAAATCAAAGCCAAAGAAGCAAAGAAATCATAGATATGCTATATGTAGCAAAAGAGTTACATGAACTAATTGATAATTATCGTGTTTCAAAAGGTTCTATTGAATTTGATGTTCCAGAACCAAAAATTATTTTAGATAATGATAGTAATGTAATTGATATTAAACCAAGAGATCGAGGAATTAGTGAAAAGCTAATTGAAAACTTTATGGTTAGTGCAAATGAATCAGTTGCAGAAATAATTTTTGAAAAAGAATTACCTTATGTTTATCGAGATCATGGTGTACCAAAAGAAGAAAACTTAATTGAATGACATAATAATTTAAGAGCTTTAGGTATAAATGTAAAACTAACAGATTTAGATAAAATAAATCCTAAAACTATTAGACTAGCACTAGATCAAATTTCTCAACAAGTTAAAGATCAAACAGAGCGAGATGTAATTAATGTAACTTTATTAAGATATATGGAAAAAGCAGTTTATGACCTAGAAAACATTGGTCATTTTGGATTAGCTAGTGATTGTTATACACATTTTACAAGTCCAATCAGAAGATATAGTGATTTAATGGTGCATCGGTACTTAAAACAATATTTAGTTGATAAAGACTTTAATAAACATAAACTTGATTTAAATGAAAAGTTCATTTTAAAAGCTTGTTCAATAATTAATGATACTGAAAAAAAGGCAGTTAATGCAGAACGAGAAGTTAACAAGGTATGTATGGCTGAATTTATGACAAAACATATTAATGAAGAATTCGAAGGTGTTGTAGCAGCGGTATTGAAGTTTGGTTTATTTGTACAACTACCTAACTGTGTTGAAGGTTTAATTCATATTTCTGAACTTCCTGAATATAAATTTGATGAAAAAACAAATATTCTTGTAAATAATCAAAATAAAATATTTAGATTAGGACAAAAAGTAAAAATTAAAGTAAAAAATGCAGATGTAAAAAAAAGAATTATTGACTTCGTCATTGCATAAAAAACAGTTAGAAGGTATTAAATATGGGAGAACATGTCATATTAAAAAATAAAAAAGCTTATTTCAACTATGAAATTTTAGAAACTTGAGAAGCAGGAATTGTATTAACAGGGCCTGAAATTAAATCTATTAGAGCAAAAGAAGTTGCAATCGAAGAAGCATTTATTCTGATAAGAAAAGGTCAAGTTGAAATTCTTAATATGAATATTAAGAAATATGAATTTGCAAACTATGTCAATCAAGATCCAACAAGAACTAGAAAACTTTTATTACATAAACAAGAAATAAAAAAAATTTTAAAAAGAGTACAACTAGAAAATTTAACTTTAGTACCGATAAAATTATATTTTAGAGGAAATTATGTAAAAATAGAGATAGGACTTGGTAGAGGAAAAAAACTAGTCGATAAAAGAGAAGCTATTAAAAAAAGAGATATTGAAAGAAGACTAAATAAAATAAAATATTAAGGATGATGTTATGGAACTTACACAACAAAGAATTATCTATTTATCAGTAGCAATTGCTTTTTTTGTTTTAATGATAATATTAATGACTGTTAAATTGATTTTGGATAAAAAAAACAAAGTAACTGGAAAAATTACTTTAAAAGATATGAATTATACTGGTTTAGCTGGTGTATGGCAATTTACAAAAAGACATATTTGATCATTTGCAATTATTGCCTGTTTAGGATTTGGAGTAATTGCTGTAATACTGATGTTGCAATAAAGTTTATGAAAAAAATTTTCAAAAACTTTATTTTTTTTAAAAAAATTTTCTATTCATATATAATAAATTTGGAAATAAAAGAAAGGAAATGTAACATGTCAGAAAAACAAATAGTTAAAAGTAAACCTGATAGAAATACCAAAATAGGCTCATCCTCTGGTAAATCAGAAGTATGAAAAAAAATTAGACAAAAAACAGGCGCTACTTTATCAAAATTAAGTAAAGCTTTCTTGTTGCCAATTGCATTGTTACCAATCGCCGGGGTATTCCTGGGGGTTGGTGCAACAATTTCGGCACAAACCGCAGAACAATCTGTTGGTTGATACATTGGTAAAACAATGAATACAATGGGTGATGTTGCCTTTGGTAACTTACCAATTTTATTTGCAATATCAGTTGCTATTGCATATACTGAAGATTCTGGGGTTGCTGCAATAACTGCAGTTGTTGGATTTTTAGTAATGAACGGTATAGAAGCTGCACTTATTGGTCAAGGAACAGAATGAGTATGAAAAGTAGGAGAAGATGGTCATACTCTTGAAAACGCGTCATCTGCCTTTAAAAAAGGTTATGAGTGAGTAAAAGATGGAGATATAGAAGGTTGAAAAGCTCCAGGTAAAATAACATTATTATGATGAACAGATGTTCCTGCTGGTTTAATTACAAATAACGTTGGAATTAAATCTTTAAATACAGGAGTATTTGCTTCAATTTTTGTTGGAGCAATTGCTGCTGTAATGTACAACAGATTTCACAAAACACAATTACCTTCATTTATTAGTTTCTTCTCAGGATCTAAATTAGTACCAATTATAAACTTTTTTGCTGTAATACCTTTAGCATTTATATTTATGTTTGTATGACCAGCAATCGGTTTAGCATTACAATGATTTGGAACAAACTCAGGTAAATTACCTGGTGGATTAGATTCATTCATTTATGAAATAATTGAACGTTCACTAATTCCATTTGGATTGCATCACGTGTTTTACGCACCATTGTGATGATCATCAGCTGGAGGGTCAATATTAGATACAATTAAAAACTATGCTGGTGATGAAAACTCAGAAAAATGACAAGAAACACTTAAATCAGGTGTAACATTAAAAGCTGCATATGATTATTTAAATTCATTACCGGATAAATCACAATTAATTGGAGATCAATATATGATGTATTGAGTTCTTGGGGCAGCTAATAAAGCTTCTTTAGTACCTGGTTATGAAAGTGTAACAGGTTCATTATTTACATTTGAAGATTTATCAAATATTGGTCTTAACTTAGGAAGATTCCAATCAGGAAAATTTGGATTTATGTTATTTGGTCTTCCTGCAGCTGGAGTTGCAATGTGATTAAATGTACCTAAACAAAATCGTAAATCTGTTATGGGAATTTATTTCTCAGCTGCATTCACTAGTTTCTTAACAGGAATTACTGAACCGATTGAATTCTCATTCTTATTCTTGGCACCATGATTATTCTATGGAGTACATATGCCATTAGCTTCAATTTCATTCCTACTAACAGGATTATTAAAAGTCCATGTATGTATGACAGTATCAGGAGGAATGATTGACTACATCGTATTTGGTTTAATTCCATGAAACTTAGGAACAAATGCTCACTGAGCAATTGTAATAGGTCTAGTTATGGCTCCAGTCTATTTCTTTGCATTCTACTTTGCTGTAAAATACGGAAAAGTAAATGTACCAGGAAGATCTGGAGAAGTAAAATTATTTACAAAAGCAGACGTTAAAGCTAAAAAAGCTGGACAAGCTGCAGGCTCAACACAAGCAAACGCAACTGAAAAAGCTACAAAAATAATTGAATTCTTAGGTGGAGAACAAAACATAAAATCAGTTGACTCATGTGCTTCAAGATTAAGATTAACAGTTGTTGATGCAAGTATTGTTGATAAAGATGGAATTATGGGACTTGGAGGAGCTTCAGGAATCATTGCCAAAGGAACAAGTGTTCAAGTAGTATATGGTGGAGAACAAGAAGTTATTAAACCATATATGAAAGAAATATTAGCAGAACAAAGAAAACAAAAAGAAGTTAAATAAGAATATATAAAAAAATCACTTTTAAAAGTGATTTTTTTATATATTCAACAATGTTGTTAAATAGTACAAAAAAATTTTTTTTCAAAATATTATTTAAGAAACAATGATAATATTTACTATGTTAATATTTATAAGTAAGATAAATAAGGAGAAATTAAATATGACAAATGGTAGAAAAATAGTTTTAGTAGGTTGTGGAGCAGTTGGAACAAGCTTTGTTTACTCGGCAATTAACCAAGGTTTAGCACAACACTATGTTTTAATCGATGTAGTTAAAGATTTTGCGGAAGGAAATGAAATGGATTTAACAGATACACATGCTGTTTTACCTTCACCTTTTGCAACAATTAAAGCAGGAGATTATGAAGATTGTAAAGATGCAGACGTAGTTGTAATAACAGCTGGAAGACCTCAAAAACCAGGAGAAACTAGATTACAAATGGTTGCAGATAATGCAAAAATTATGAAACAAGTAGCAACAGGAATTAAAAACTCAGGATTTACAGGAATAACTGTAATTGCCTCAAACCCAGTCGATATTCTTACACAAGTTTATCAAGAAGTAACAGGGTTTGATTCATCAAAAGTTATTTCATCAGGAACAACTCTTGACTCATCAAGATTAAGAAAATTATTAGGTGCAAAATTAAATGTATCACCAAGATCAGTTAAAGCTTATTTAATCGGTGAACATGGAGACTCATCAGTTGCAATCTGAAGTAGATCAATTGTTATGGGAAAAACAATTGCAGAATACATTGAAGAAGGTGTTGTAACTGAAAAAGAACTTGCAGAAGTAAAAGATGAAGCAACTCATATGGCATATAAAATTATAGAAAAAAAACGTGCAACATTTTATGGTATTGGAGCATGCTTAGCAAAAATTGTTAAATCTGTTTTAAATGATGAAAAAGCTTCAATGATGGTTGGTGCTTATTTAACTGGACAATACGGATTAGAGGATGTTTATGTTAGTGTTCCTTGTATAGTTGGAGCAAATGGTATTGAACAAATTATTGAATGAAACTTATCAGAAGATGAAGTTGCAGGATTACGTCAATCAGGAGCTCAATTAAAAGAAGTTTATAAAACTGCAAAAGCAGCAATAAATGAATAATTAAAAAAACTTAAACTTATTCTATCAAGTGTAGAATAAGTTTTTATTTTGCTTTGTAAGATAAAATTATTTAACTTAACTTTTAAAAACTAATCAATGAATACACTTATTAATGTATAATTTTTATTAGAAAGGGGATTAATAAAATGAATGCAGGATTTTGATCAAGAATAGGAAGACATCTTATAAATAATTTTCTTTGTGTAATAACACTTGGAATATATTGAATATTTTTATGTGTATGATTTCTTTCAGGAAAACAAAGTGTTGGAATGAAAGCGGTAAAAGTAAATTATTCTAAAACAGATTCAATGGGATTATTTTTATTGTATTTAATTTTAGCTTACTTATTATACATATTATTTATACCTATCATTATGGATATGATTTCTATTATTCAAAGAAAAGGTACTTTTGCAGAAAGATGAGCAGATACATACTACGTTAATGCTTAATAGAATTGGAGAGGTGCATTTAAATGACGCAACAAACTAAAACAGGTTTAATATTATCAATAGTTGGAGCTTCTATTTTAATTTTTATAGCTTTAATATTAGGTTCTCTAATGATGGCGGGAATAATATTTGCCTCTACTTCAAGTAATGCAGCTACTTATGGTTATGCTTATAATGATCAAGAAAATTTAAAAGCAGCTGCTTCTATAATTATGGTTGTAGGAGGGGTAATGGTTTTTGTATTTGGAACTCTTCCAAATATATTAATTATCGCTTTTTCAGCAGTTGCTTTGAAAAAAGAAAAAGATTGAGCAGTACTTGCTAGTGCTATTGTATCTATTATATTAGGTGTAGGCTCAATATTTGCATTAGTTGGTATTCCTTTATTGGTTGGCGGTATTCTTTCTATTGCAGGAAGAAACCAAAATAGATAAATTTACTATTTTTAAATAAATTTGTAAAGCAAAATAAGAACTACTAGATAGTTCTTTTTTTATAAAACACTTCACAGACTTTATTTTTTTTATACACATAATATATAATTTTATTGAAAGGATTAAACATTAAATAGATATTAACTTCTAATTTAATCAAAAGTTACAATTATGTCTTTAAAAACAAAAACCTGTTTAATAATTTCAACTGTTATGGGTTCTATTATAACTTTTATTATAGTAATTTTTGGAATATTAATTATTGCAGGAGTAGTTTTACATAGAACAAAGATCGATGAGAGTAGAACAGATTTAATGCCAAGTCAAATACATGATATAGAAGTTTTCAATAATAAAGTAACAATTATTGGTATTTGTGTTTTAATTTTCCCAAGTATTCCTCATATTTTAATTATAATTTTTTTAGTAATTGGTTTAAAAAAACAAAATGATAGAGCAATTTCTGCAATTTTAATTATTTCTATTATTTTTGGTATTTTTTTCATATGTTTATTGATCAGTATTTTATTATTAATTGGAGGAATATTGAGTTCTATTGGTAGAAAAGAAATAGAATAGTACTAATCTAGTAAATAACTTATCAGTTTTTTAAATTTTGTTTTATAATATTTATATGGGGGTGTCCCGGTTTCGACAGGATATGTCTCGCCCATAACTGCAGTGGTTCGGTAGACCTTAATACTACTAGGTTTGATAAAATGCAAACAAAAAATCAGAAAAATTTGAAATGCCAGCGTTTATGATCAATAATGCATCAGCTGGAGCTATGTTAATGGCTTAATTAACCTTTAAGGTTAATAGCAGTTCAACGTTATTTAGGATTCTTACATCGTTCTGATTTAACGTAATAAAGAATGTAATAGGTAATACGATTTTAGCAATAAGTATTATTGAAGCTCAATTGCTAACTCTACAAATCAAATCATGTTTCTTCTGTTGATTTGTAGAGTAGTTCAGAAGAGACTAAACTGTAGACGTTGTGGTTCGGAGTATTTTGGACGCGGGTTCGATTCCCGCCATCTCCACCATTTTTTTTTGTTTTATAAGAAAGGAACGTGATTATTTTGAATATTTTATTTGCATTAATTGCATGTCTTTCTTATACAGCAATCGTGGCTTTTGTATACACTATTACTTGGGGTTTATCAAGACACTTGTTTGATAAAATCAAAATTTATTATGAACTTGTTCTTGGTTTAGTTTTAGGAGTTATTTCAATTTTTGGAGTTATTATATTATCTTTACTTATGAAAGATAATAAAAATATAATGCTACCAATTTTATTGCCAATCTTTTTATTTTGAACTTGTTTAATTTTCATTTCAATTTATGCTTCTTTAGGAGTAATTGTATGTAATATGTTAGGATTGTTTTTATTACCTAATCCATTTCCTGAATATTTTCCTGAAGTAAATAATGAACAAACTCTCGCTTTAGTTGTTGTTAGTTATATGGTAATTCTTGTAATTTATTTTATTAATTTATTTTGAAAGAAAATTACAAATTGATCTGCATGATCTTTAATTACAATTATATCTTTAATAACTGCAACAATTATTTCTCTACCAAATATTAAAGCAACAGAAACAATTGATTATTTAATAACAATACTAATGTGATTAGGAGTTGGGTATTTAACTTATGCTTATCTTGCAATTATTGATCAAATATACAACCATGCCTTGCAGCTTCAAAATGTTGTTAGGTATGATTATCAATATTATTTAAATCAAGCATCTGCACATGAAGAAATCTTAAGTTTTATTCACAAATCTAGAACACGTTTTGGAACTTACTTCACATTTTTTATAAAAAATTACGATAAGTTTGATGAAAAAGTAAATAACGAAATTAGAGAAACTGTTGTAACATCAATTGCAAAACAAGCTCATGAAATATTTTATGAAATTTATCCTAGTGCAATATTTTTTAAACCAAATTATAAAACGTTTGGAATATTTATTCCAATGGAAAGTATTGATGATAGTACAAGAGAATTAAGAACAAATAAAGTATTAGAAAGAGTTTCTAAAGCATTATCAAAGATACAAACAACTTTTAAAATTGAAAACTTCAAAGTAAGTATTAAAGTTAAAGGAGTAGTTTCTTTTTATGGTTATCATTCAAATAGTTTAGAAACTTTATTTGAATATAACGTGATTACACAAAACAACAACTCATTTGGTGATAAACATAAAGTTATTTTAGTTGAACCTAAAGAAGTAGTTAGAGAAAAAACTAAATATAAAAAAATTCTTACTTTAAATGAAATAGTTGCTTTAAACCATAGTGCAACAATATTTGAATCAATTTATAATATTGAAAATAATGATTTAGAAAGTTATTATTTAAATAGTGCAATTGAAGGTATTGAAATTACTTCAAAACTTTTTAACAAACAATTAAATAGTATAAGAGAATATGGTTTAACTTCATTATTCACTAGATATCTTGCACTAAATTCCTTAAAAACTATTGCAAAGCATAAGCTAACAACTAAAAAAAGTTTTATAAGTTATGATTCATTGTTTATTTCAAGTGAAAGCTTTAATGTAGAAAACTTTATTAGTAAAATTAAAGCATTTAAAATTAATATTGAAAATATAGTTTTTAATTTTTCTATAACTCAAGAAGTTGAAAACACAAAACTATTAGAAAAAAATATAACAGAATTAAAAAACCTTGGAGTAAAATTTTCTATTTCTGATTTTGGGTCAATTGATACAGATTTTAGGTTGGTTGGAATTTATCAACCAGACTATGTTTTTTTAGATAGAAATATAACTAAAAAAATAAATATGGTTAAAGAAAATGAACAAATAGTTTTAAATAGCTTAAAAATTTGTAATAAAATAAATGCAAAGTTAGTAGCAACAAATGTTGATACTTATATGATTTATAAAACTTTAAAAATGTTAGGCATAAAATATTTTATAGGTAATTTAATTGGTCAAGGTTTAGAACCAAAATTACTTTTAGAAGAAGAATTAAAATATTTATTAATTAAATAAAAGGAGAAACATGAGAAAACAAAACTTATCACCAGACAAGCTCGGCGAGTTATTAGATGATATTTTAAAAACAAACAACTTTAACTTGTACAGAGAAACTTTAAAAGATTATTATCCAGCAGATTTAGCTGATGCTTTAAGTAGTTTGCCAATCGAAAGAATTATAATTGCTTTAAGAATAATGCCAACCGAAGACCTTGGAGAAATATTTCCATTTTTTAATAACGACATACAAGAAGAAATAATTAGTTCATATACTTCGTTAGAAATAAAAGAATTATTTGATCAAATTTTTACAGATGATATTGTTGAAATTATTGAAGAACTACCAGCAGACATTGTTGAAAAAATTTTAAGAGCTACAACTCCTGAATCTAGACTTCAAATTAACTCAATTTTGAAATATCAAGTTAATACAGCTGGAAGTATTATGTCAGTAGATTACACAAAGTTGCATTTAGATTGAACTGTAAGAGAAGCGATTAATGCAATAAAAAAAGAAAGAGAAGAAGCAGAAGAAGTACATTACTTTTTTGTAGTTGATGATTTAAATAATCTAAAAGGTGTTGTTGAATTAAAAACTCTTTTCTTTTCAAAAAGTGATCAACTAATTAAAGATATAATGGATGATAGAATTATTTTAGCAACTACTAAAACAGATCAAGAAGAAGTTGCAAACATGTTTAAAAAGTATGACGTTACAACATTACCTATTATCAATAGTCAAAATAAACTTGTTGGAATTATAACTGTTGATGATGTTTTAGATGTTTTAGAAGAAGAAGCTACTGAAGATATTCATAAAATGGCAGGTATAAGTCCTGTAGAAGACGAGTATTTTAAAACAAGTATTTGAAAAATGGTTAAGTCCAGAATCATATGATTATTATTCTTAATGTTATCTGCAACAATAACTCAAGTTATCATTTTAGTTTTTTTAAACCTATATGGTGTAGAAGATCAAATCTCAGCTATTAAAACAGAAAAAGCAAATTTTTCAATTAGTTATATAGTCGCTATATTACTAACTCCATTGTTAACAGTTATTTCAGGAACTACAGGAAATGCAAGCAGTCAATCATCAACAATGATTGTTAGATCGCTTTCTTTAAAAGAGATTGAACCAAAACATTATTTAAAAGTTTTAGGAAAAGAAATTTGTGTATCATCATTTCTAGCTATAATTTTAATTTGCGTAAACTTTGTAAGAATGATAATAATATATGCAGTTGAATTTAAAGGTGACATAAATCAAAAAGTTTTGTGATATGTAATTGCAACTATTTCAATAGCAATGTTTTTATCAATTGTTTTTTCAAAAGTAATAGGAGCCACATTACCAATTATTGCAAAAAAAATTAAAATGGATCCAGCTATAATGGCAGGTCCACTACTTACAACAATTGTTGATGCTTTATCAACTACAATATTTTTTTCAATAGGTATGATTTTCTTTTTTGTACTTATATAGAAAGTAAAATAATGAGATTAAGAAATAAAAACTGAACAAAAGATTTTATAAAAGAAAACGAAAAACATTTATTAAACAAAGAAGAAAAAGTAAATTTATTTAAATGTTTTAAAAATGAAAATAATTGTTTTTTAGAAATTGGTTGTGGTAAAGGTCAATTTATAATTGATAATGCAACAAAAAACTTGAATAATAATTATATTGCTATGGAAAAAGAATCAACTGTAATCGGTGTGGCTTTAAAAAAAGCCTTAGAAAGAAATAAAGAACTTCATAATCTAAAATTTTTAAATACATATGCAGAAAAACTAAAAGACTTATTTAATAAAAAAACTTTTGAAAAAATATTTTTAAATTTTTCTGATCCATGACCAAAATCAAAACATTATAAAAAACGATTAACTTACAAAAGTTTTTTAAATATTTATTATGAATTATTAAAAGACAATGGCAGATTAGAAATAAAAACTGATAATGATAAACTTTATTTATTTACATTAGAACAAATTGATTTAAATATGTGAAAAATAATTTATAACACTACAGATCTTTACAAAGATTTAAAAGAATTAGAAACAAATATACCAACTGAATATGAACAAAAGTTTCATAGTCTTGGTAAAAATATTAATAAAATTATATTAAAAAAAATCAGTTAATCTTTTTTAGACTAAACTGATTTTTTATTATCGATATGTTCTTTTGCATTTTTATAAAAATCTATATAAGATAATTTAAATTTCTCACTTGCATTCAATAAATATGAGTTTATATTAAAAAATAAATAAAAATAAATTATGTTATAAACCATTATTATCATAAAAACTCATCAATAACTTTTTGCATAATCACCTCATGTAATTTTTTGCAATTGAGACCCACTCGTAATGTGAATAAAAAAACAAATTATTGAAAAAAAAATAGAGAATATGTGTGTATATTTACTTGCTTTTATTTCTACATTAATTTCATTTGTTTCTAAATTTGTAGTTGTGTGAATATCATTAAATATTGTTACAGAAGCTTTTGAAAAGTTTAACACTATGCTAACAAAATAAATACAAATAAAATTTAAACTAATTTGACAAACTCAAATTATTTTCGCTTTTTTTTCTAAGGAAGTTGTTAATATTACTATTAAATAAATTATTAATGTTGCAAAAACAATCGAACCCATTCATATAAGTGGTTTTTTCAAGATTGGCTTAACTAATTTAAATTCCATTTTAATCACCTAAACTCTATTATAAATTAATTTGATAAGATAATTAAAAAATTGAAACTATTCTTGATTATTTATAAATTCTCTAAAAAAAGTGTGTAAAATAAAAATATATTTGAAGGGAAAAGATTCAATGACACCTCACATTAGTGCCAAAAAAGGAGAAATAGCAAAAATTGTTTTAATGCCAGGAGATCCTTTAAGAGCAAAAAAAATTGCAGAAAATTACTTAACAGACTACAAGTTAGTAAGTGAAGTCAGAAATATGTTTATATATACTGGAAAATATAAAGGAATAGAAGTAAGTGTTGCTGGTAGTGGTATGGGATGCCCAAGTATTGGTATTTACTCTTATGAACTATATAACTTTTATGATGTTGACTATATTATTAGAGTCGGATCATGTGGAAGTTATCGTAAAGAAATTAATGTTTATGATATTTACAATGTTAAAGAAGCGTATGGAGATAGTAATTTTGCAAAAATAGCTGCAAATATCGATAATAAAGTAATCCCAGCAGGAACAAAAATTTATAATTTAATTCAAGATACAGCTAAATTAAAAGGACTAAGTATTCATACAGGAAGAATTTATTCATCAGATGTATTTTATACTTATGAAAATAAAGAAAATTTTGCTGATGAACATGAGCTTGATGTTGTAGAAATGGAATCATTCGCTTTATTTGCAAATGCTATTCATGCTAAAAAACAAGCAGGATGTTTATTAACTGTTTCTGATAGTTTTGTAACAAAAGAACAAACAACCCCAGAAGAAAGACAAAACAATTTTATGGCGATGATTGAATTAGCTTTAGATTCAGTAATTAAAATAGCAGACTAACTGTTATTTTTTTAAAAATTTATGACTATTTTAGCAATCGAATCAAGTTGTGATGAATTTAGTGTTGCAATAATGATTGATAACAAAATCAAGGCAAACATAATTTCATCACAAATTAAAGATCATAGCCAGTACGGGGGCGTTATTCCAGAGTTGGCTTCAAGATTACACGTAAAAAACTTTTCAATTGTAATTAAAGAAGCTTTATTAAAAGCAAATATATCGCTTGATAAAGTTGAGCAAATTGCTTATACTGCAAGACCAGGTTTGATAGGAAGTTTAATTATTGGTAAATTAGTAGCTCAAACTTTGGCTTTGTATTTAAATGTACCAATTATGGATTTAAATCATATTGAAGGACATATTTATGGCGCTTCAATCGAAGAAGAATTCATCTATCCTGTTTTAGCTTTAGTTGTTAGCGGAGGACATACTCAAATAATTCACTTAAAAGAAGCATTAAGTTTTGAAATTCTGGGAACCACTCAGGATGATGCGGTGGGTGAGTGTTATGATAAAGTAGCAAGAGCACTTGGTCTCGGTTATCCTGGTGGACCTAAAATTGATAATAATGCTCAAAATGGAAATGAAAATTTTTACATTCTTCCAGTGGTGAAAAAGGATGATAGTTTTGATTTCTCATTTTCAGGTCTAAAAACAGCGAGTTTAAATTTAATTAATAAATTAAAAATTTCAAATAAAGAAATTAATGTAAACGATTTTTGTGCAAGTTTTCAAAAATGTGCAATTGAAAATCTAATGATAAAGTTCGAAAAAGCAATTAAAATAATTAAACCAAGAACAATTACGCTTGCTGGTGGTGTATCTTCCAATAAGTTG
This sequence comes from Spiroplasma gladiatoris, assembly GCF_004379335.1. Taxonomy (NCBI): domain Bacteria; kingdom Bacillati; phylum Mycoplasmatota; class Mollicutes; order Entomoplasmatales; family Spiroplasmataceae; genus Spiroplasma; species Spiroplasma gladiatoris. The sequence continues at coordinate 120,194 of NZ_CP038013.1, forward strand.
TTAAGAAAAAAAATTTTTTCCATAGCATCTATGTATAATATTAGCAGGACTATAGTACCTCAATTGCAATATTGTACAGATAATGCAGCTATGATTGCGAATTTATGTAGAGAATATTTAATAAAAAATAAAAAATAAAAAATAAGACAGGAGAATAAATAGATGAGATCGTTTTTAAGTAAGTTAACTACAATTGATGAAAAAGATCTAACAATTAAAGAGAAAAAAATTGTTGACTACATTAAAAATCATTTAAAAGAAATTGTTGAAACAAATATGAAAATTGAAAGAATGGCTCAGGAAGCAGGTACAGGGTATAGTGCAATTTATGGTTTGTTAAAAAAATTAAATATAAAAGGTTTTAGAGATTTTGCTATTTTATTAGCAAATGATGCAGAAAATCAAGAAATCAATATAGCAAAAAATGATGAAAATGTTGTATTTGGATATATCAATTTAATTAAGCAAAATTTTGCTTTAATTGAAAAAAGATCAATTTTTGAAACACTAAATGTTATTAGAGATGTTGAGGGAGCAAGAGTTTTCTTTTGTTATTGAGAGAATTTATTAGCAGGACCTGCACAAGAACTTTCAAACTTCTTTTATAAGGAAGGATTTAATGCAATCTTGTTAGATAGCGATCAAGAAATTTTAAAAGACAGAATAAATTCATCTTTAGAAAAAGATGTATTTGTATTTTTTACAAGATATGGCAATTCAACAAGACTTAATAGTTTTATTGAAAGCATTGGTGAAATGAATAGAAAAATTATTTATGTTTCAGGAAAAGTTGCATCAAATAATATTACTCAATACTTAACTTCAATCCATACATTAATAGTTGATAATCCAGATCAAAAAGCTTTTAAAGGACACATATCTCAATCTGTTCCATTTAATTACTTTAATGACCTACTTATTTATCATTACTTAAATTCAGAAAACTAGTATGGCAATTTTTAAAATAGAACCTTTTTTTTCTCAAAAAATTTGAGGAAGTAACAAACTTAAAGATATGGGATATAAAATTAAAAGCAATGATATTGGAGAAGCGTGAGTAGCTTCTGCACACAATAATGGGATGGGTTATTTAAAGTGAAAGAATAAAAAAATAAGTTTACAAAAGTTTTACTCAGAAAATAGTTTTTTTAATAACGAATATGATGAATTTCCTTTACTTGTAAAAATAATCACAGCAAGTGACTTTTTATCAGTTCAAGTTCATCCAAATGATGAGTATGCTAAAAATAGACATAATTCATTAGGAAAACCTGAAAGTTGATATATTTTAGATTGTCCTGAAGATGCTTATTTAATTTATGGACATAATGCAAAAACAAAAGAAGACTTTGTAAAAGCAATTGAAAGTAATGATTGAAATAGTGTTTTAAAAAAAGTGTCTATTAAAAAGGGAGATTTTCTTTACGTACCTCCCAGGAAAAATTCACGCTATAACTCCAGCAGTGACCTTATACGAACTACAAAGATCAAGTGACATAACATATCGATTATATGATTTTGATAGAGAAGATAAAAATGGTAACAAAAGAGAGTTACATATCGAGGACTCACTTAATAACGTTAATATTCCAGATGACTCAGATTTTATTGTAAAAAATGCAAAAGGAAATATATTTAATTCTCAATATTTTTCATTATTCTTGTATGATGATAATAATATTAATTTTTCAACAGGCAATGCTAAATGGTTGATAATGACAGTCATTAATGGGAATGGTCAAATTGATGATTTAGATGTCAAAGTTGGAGAAACATTTATGTATTTGTTAGATAGCACACCTGTTATCAAAGGAAACTTAGAAATACTAATTGCTTGAATAAATAAATAGGAGGGTTTAAATGTTTATAAGAAAGAAAAAAAATAAAAGCACATTAATAAATGGAGTTAGAAAAACATTTGTTAAAATTTATTATGCTTTTGAAAAACCTTATTCACCTGTTCCTTTTTATTTAAATAAATATGATAAAGCAATTCGTCCTTTAGTTAAAACTAATAATATAATTAAAAGGTTTTATAAAAGAGAAGAATTGGTTGTAGATGACTATGAGAACTTAGAATCTATTACATTTAAATCACAAGATGGTATTGAATTAGCAGGATTTGTTTACACACCAAATAAAGAATCTAATAAATGATTAATTGCTTGTCATTGGTTTGCAGGACATAAATGTTGAGCACTTCATCATGCTAAAATATTTACAAAAATGGGATATAATGTTTTAGTTTTTGATTTTAGAGGTCATGGAAATTCTCAAGAAAATTCAACAACTATGGGGTTAAGAGAAGAATATGATTTATTAGCAGCAATTGAATGATTAAAAAATAATAAAAAAATTGATTCGCTGGCCTTATACGGAACTAGTATGGGGGGATATTGTGTTAACTATGTCTCTTTAAAGTACTCTGAAGAACTAAAAAAACTAAATTTAAAATTTGTAATTTCAGATGCAGCATACGGTAGTGTTTATAGATTATTAATACATGTAAGAAATATTTATTTAAAAATAATTAATAAAAAGAAAACGAAAAAAATTGTATTAAAAATTATGCAAAAACATAACGAACTAGAACAAGATGTTGATTTTGGAAAAGCTAGTGTTTTTGAATTAATTAAAAAAGGATACAAACCAATTTTTCCAACATTATTCTTTCACAGTAAAGATGATAAAGTTACGCCACCAACTGACACTTATGAATATCTGCTAGAAAGAAACAAATACATTGAAGACGACTATCTAATTTATTCATACTCAATGCATACACAAGCAATAAGACAACATTTTTTATCTTATAATTACAAACTTGCTAGCTTTATATCAAAAATGGATAATAATAAAGCAGATTTTGATAGGGTAACAAAAGAATGAAGCTTGGTAGAGTTTAGCGATCAAGACCAAGATGAAAAAAATTCTAACTAGGAGGATTTATGCAAATTAAAGATATATATGATAAGTATTTAATAGAAGAAATAAAAAAAGTTGAGTTTTTAGCAAGAGTTAGAACTCATAGACAAGGGAAAGTTGTTAGTTTTTTAGTTTTAAATGATGGAACAACATTAAATGACGTTCAAGTTGTTTATAAACCAGAAGTAAAAGGATATAGTGAAATTCAAAACGCAAGAGTAAGTAGTGTTGTAAAAGTTTGAGGAGAGTTAGTTTTAACACCAGACAAACCTCAACCATTTGAAATACAAGCTAATGAAGTTGCTTTATTAGATGAAGCTGCTGAAGATTATCCATTACAAAAAAAAGAACACTCTCCAGAGTTTTTAAGAGAAATTGCTCATTTAAGAGTTAGAACAAAAACTTTTCAGTCAATTTTTAGATTAAGAAGTTCATTAGCTTATGCTATTCATAAGTTCTTCCAAGAACAAAACTATGTTTATGTAAATGCACCAATTATAACAGGAAACGATGCAGAAGGTGCGGGAGAAGCGTTTTTAGTTACAACCAGAACTGATGGAAATCATGAAGAAGACTTTTTTGGGAAAAAAGCATCATTATCAGTTTCTGGGCAACTTCATGCAGAGGCTTATGCTCAAGCGTTTAATAAAATTTATACATTTGGGCCAACTTTTAGAGCAGAAGAGTCTAACACTTCAAGACATGCAGCAGAATTTTGAATGATCGAACCTGAAATTGCTTTTATTGATTTAGCAAAAAACTTAGAAATAATTGAGAATATGATAAAGTTTGTTATTAACTATGTTTTTGAAAACAATAAAGCAGAATTAGAGTTTTGTGATGCAAACTTAGAAGAAGGGTTAATAAATAAACTTACAAACGCAAAAGACTCAAAATTTGTTACAAACACTTACGAACAAGCAATTGAAATTTTACAAAAAGCTGTTGAACAGGGAAAAGAATTTGAAAACAAAAATATAAAATTTGGTATGGATTTAGGTTCTGAGCATGAACGTTATATTTGTGAAGAAGTTTATAAAAGTCCAGTATTTATAATTAACTACCCAAAAGATATTAAAGCTTTTTATATGAAATTAAATGATGACAACATTACTGTTGCTGCTTCTGATCTATTAGTTCCAGGAATTGGTGAATTAGTTGGAGGAAGTCAAAGAGAAGATGACTTTGGAAAATTAAAAAAAAGATGCTTAGAAATGAATGTAAACATAAACGAATTAGACTGATATAACAACCTTAGAAATTATGGTTACTATAAATCAGCAGGATTTGGTCTAGGGTTTGAAAGACTTGTTATGTATATAACTGGCGCATCAAACATAAGAGATGTTATTTCATTTCCAAGAACACCTAAAAACTTGTTATTTTAATAAAAAAACTCTTAAAAGAGTTTTTTTATTAATAAATGTTAAAATTATAAAGAATGTAATTTAAAAGCGGAGGAAATATTTATGCTAATTTCATTTGTTTTAGTTTCTAAGGGATCTTTAAGTAAGGTTGAAAAAGCGATTAAAAACATTGAGCAACTAAAAGACAACGACTATGAAGTCATAATTATTGCAGATTGCAATATTGAAGATAGTATGTTAGATCAAGATTTAAAAAATGAGTTTTGATTAAAAAATAATGTAAAAATTATTTTAAATAGTTCTTCTCAGGGTAAATCGGTTTCATGGAATATGGCAATTGATCTAGCAGAGGGTGAATACATAAAGTTTGTTTCTGAAAAAGATACAATCGATAATAACTTTATAGCAAGTTTTAGAGAAGTTCTTGAAAAAAATAAAGATAAACAAATCGACCTAGTTGAATATTTAATTGAATTAAAAGGCTTAGGTCAAGGAATCGATGTAGAAAATTTTTTAGAAAATCAAAAAGCTTATAACCTAGCAGAAAATTTTGAACCGTTTGCATTTTTAAGTCCTACATTATTTAATAAACTTTTTAAAACCAGTTTATTACAAGAGTTTGGTTTTAAATTTAGAAGGTTTGTAAGATTTGATATGTTATTTGTGTATAAAGTTTTAGGACAAGCAAAAAGTTTTATATTTATGGGTGATAAATTATATGGAGATAGATATTTAGAAGAACCTTCTTATTCTTCTTTTGATTTAGTAAATCAAGGAACACATATTATAAATTACTATAGAAGAATTGGAAAATATAAAAATTTAAAAGATCATTTAAATTATGCATATTTTAAAACTTTGTGTTTTGTCTGATTACAGTTAGTAAAACTTTACAATAACAAGTTACTAATGAAAAAAGCAATTATTTTTGCAGAAAAAAAATTCTCAGAAAAAAGAGAAGAGTTTATTCAAAACAACTCGGTATTAAAATTAAATAGAGATACAAAGTTTAGAGAAATTTGTCAAGACTTTAATAAGTATATTAAAGATTTGTTAAAGTTAGTAAAATAAAAGGATTGCAATGAACAAAATAGATCAAGAAAAAAAATCTAATTACAAATTGAGTTCTTCACAAGAGTGGCAAATACCACATTTGGGGAGAATTTTTTTTGCTAGACTTATAGATTTAACAATTTCATCGATACCAATGATTATATTATTATTTTTATATAAAGTAGAAGATTGAAAATCAGCTACAATAGTTACGACTTTAAATATAACTTTTCTATTTTTATATTTTGTTTTATTACCAATATTTTTAAAAGGAAATACAATAGGAAAATTAATTTTAAATTTAAGATTAAAAAAAGAAAATTTGAAAATAAACTTTTGAGATATTTTTTGTAGAGAAACTTATTTTGTTTTTATTCCTACTTTAATACAAATTTTATTTCAAATAATTACTTTAGTAGTTTTTATAACATTAAACAAAGATAAAAGCGATGAAACAAAAGGTAAGGAAAGTATAACTTTATTACAAAATATAAGTTATCTTGTTTATGTTTGTTGATATTTATATATTATTGCAACCATTGCTTTGCAAAAAAAACATCAAGCTGCAATTGATGTTAAAAGAAAAATTATTGTGAAACATAAAGTTAAAATTTTAAAAATAGAAAATATTAAAAAAGAAAAAGAAAAAAAACATTCACACTTAAAAGATCACAAACCAGGATTGATAAATGTTGATGATATTGAATATGAGGTAAATAAAATGAAAGATAAATTTAAAAACTCAAATAGTTTTATAAATAATTTTATTAAAGATAAATTTATAAGCGGGGCAGTAATTAGAGTATGTAAGAATAAAAAGTTAATTTATAAAAACACTTTTGGATTAAACGATATAGAAAAAAATGTTGAAATGAAAGAAGATTTATTATTTAGAACTTATTCAATGACAAAACCATTAACCGTTGTTGCGTTTTTATTACTAGTTCAAAATAATAAAATTTATTTAGACACAAAGTTAGAAGATATATACGAAGAGTTTAAAAACACAAAAGTTTTAAAAGAAAATAATGAGTTAGAAGATCAAAAAGAAAAAATAACAATGCATCATTTATTAACTATGACAGCTGGCTTCACTTATCACGGAATAAAAAACGAAACTGAAAAATTAACTACAAAATTTTTAAAAAACTTTGCTACTTCAAAAGATGGAAAATATTGAGACTATAAAGATTTTTGTAAAAATTTAGCAAAGATACCTTTAGCTTTTCAACCTGGAACTAATTGATATTATGGAATTGAATTAGATGTAATAGCAGCAGTAATTGAAAAAATAACTGGAGAGAAATTTTATGATTATGTAAAAGAAAATATTTTTGAAAAACTAAAAATGTTTGACAGCTCTTTTTATATTAATAACAAACAAAAAGAAGCAAATGTATATAATTGTATAAGAGAAGAAAATAAAAACACATTGATAAAAATCAATGACTTTAAAGTGTTTTTTCAACAAATGTATCAACAATCTCCAATTGCGCTTGGAGGAGCTGGACTAATCTCTACTTCAAAAGATTATCAAAACTTTTTAAACTTTTTAATTGATGGTAAAGATCATAATGGAAATCAGTTATTGGATTTTAAATTTATTGAAATGATGTCTAAAGATCAATTAAAAGATTTAAAAAAATATTTTAAATGAACTGTTAATGAAGATTATAGTTATGGCTATGGTGTTAGAGTTAAAATTGAAAATAAAGCTTATCCAGTAACAAATGTTGGAGAGTATGGTTGAGGTGGACTTTTAGGATCATTTTGTTTGGTTGATATGAAAAATAAAATAACTATGAATTTAATGATAAGTTCAAAACCTGGACATAATAAAATAATTGAAAACGATTTTGTGAATGAGTTTTATAAAGATTTACAAGAAGAAAATTTAAACTAAGGAGAATTTATGTACGACTTTTTAAAAGATTTAAATGATCAACAACTAGAAAGCATTATCACAACTGATGTTCCACTAAGAATAATAGCAGGAGCAGGGAGTGGAAAAACAAGAGTAATAACAAATAAAATAGCTTATCTTGTTGAACAAGAAAAAATTAACCCCTACAAAATTTTAGCTGTTACTTTTACAAACAAAGCAGCAAACGAAATGAAAAGTCGTGTGCAAAAAATTTTAAAAAATAGTTTATCTGTACCTTATATTTTAACCTTCCACTCATTTTGTGTAAGAGTTTTAAGAGAAGACTATGAGTTTGCAAACTTAAAAAAAGATTTTATTATAATTGATACAAGTGAACAACAAAAGATTATTAGAAAAATTCTAAAAGATTTAAATTTAGATGACTCAAAAAATAAACCTGAACGAAAAATTTTATCTAGAATTAGTAATTGAAAATCTTCTTTTACATCATGAGAAGAAGTAATCGATAATACTTTTAATAGTCAAGAAAAAAGTTATGCAAAAGTATATAGATACTATGAAGATTATCTAATAGATAAAAATTTCGTTGACTTCGATGATTTACTTTTAAAAGTACATAAAATGTTTAAAACAAATATGAACGTAAGAAAAAAGTGAATTCAAAGATTCGATTATATACTTGTAGATGAGTTTCAAGATACAAACAATGTTCAGTTTGATTTAATAAAATGATTAACAGACAAAAGAGGTTGTTTAACAGTTGTTGGAGATCCTGACCAAACTATTTATTCTTGAAGAGGTGCTAGAGTACATATTATTTTAAATTTTGAAAAAGAATTTGAAAGAGCAAAAACTGTTAAACTAATAAAAAATTATCGTTCTACTCAACCTATATTAGATTTAGCAAATAATTTTATTCAAAATAATAAAAATAGAGAACAAAAAGATATATTTACTGATAAAAAAGAAGGAGACATAGTTGAAGTAAAAGAATGTGCTTCAAAATATTTTGAAGCTAAGTTTATTGCAAAAAAAATAAAACAATTAGTTGAAGAAAATAATTATAAATATTCTGATTTTTTTGTACTATATAGAATGAACGCTTGGTCTGTTGAGTTTGAAAAAGAATTCTCAAATTCTAAAATACCTTACGAACTAGTTGGTGGTTTTGAATTTAGAGAAAGAAAAGTTATAAAAGATGTAACTGCTTTATTAAAAGCAGTAGCAATTCAAGATGATTTTTCATTTGAAAGAGTATTTAGTTTTGTACCTAAAGTAGGAACTGTCACTTCTGAAAAATTATTTAATTGTGCATATGAAAATAACATTAATATGTTTGAACTTTTAACTAAAAGAGAAGATTTGACTATTATGATTTCTAAAAATTTATATGAAATAAGTAACGCTTTAAGAGAGGCGCATAAAAAGTTTTTAAATAACGAAAACGTTGTTGATATTGCAAATTTTCTAATTAAAGAATCAGGTTATAAGCAAAAATTAGACCTTAAAGATAAAGAGGGAATTGATGCAATTGAAAATATAGAAGCATATTTTGATCAAATGAAAAAATTTGATGATGAGTATGATAAAAATCAAGAACAATCAAATCGATTAGTCAAATTTTTACAAGAAGAAACATTAAATATAAATAACGAAAATCTTATGGTTGTTCCAAATAAAGTTACTTTAATGACAATTCATGCTGCTAAGGGATTAGAAAATAAAGTTGTATTTATAGTTGGTTTAAGTAGTGATGTTTTTCCTTCAAGAATGAGCATGTTTTCAAAAGAAGGTTTAGAAGAAGAAAGAAGAGCTTTTTATGTTGCAATAACAAGAGCTCAAGAAAAATTATTTATTTCATATGTTATGGGAGAATACTCTTATATTGCTTCAGGACAATTAGGTCCGAGTCGTTTTATAGGTGAGTTAGATCCAAATTTATATAGTATCGAGAAAAATATCTTTTTTCACTCAGCAACAGAAATGAGCAGTAAAAAATATGATAGTGGAGTAGTTAATCAAAAACCTGAAAAAATTGATCCAGGAGTTAAAGTAGGAGATATTGTAGAACATTTTATGTTTGGTGATGGGGTTGTTAGCAAAATCTTAGATAAATATATTCAAATTGCTTTTTCTAATCCTGCATACGGAAGTAAGGCAATACCAATCAATTCCAATGCTTGAAATAAAAAATAGTATTTTTACCAAAAACTTAAGTTTTTATATATAATATACTTTGTTAGGAGGATTAAAAAATGACTTCATTTACAGCAAAAGTTATTGATCCAGTAGGGTTACACGCAAGACCGGCTTCAGTTTTAACAAAAGAAGCTTCAAAATATGCTTCAGACATTAAAATTGTTTGTGGTGAAAAAGAGGGAAACCTAAAATCAATTATGAACGTTATGGCATTAGCAGTAAAATCTGGTGCAGAAATAACAATTCAAGCATCTGGAGAAGATGAAAAAGAAGCAATAACAGCTATTGAACATGCAATGAGAGAAAATTCAATCATTTAATTGAAATAGCAATATACTTTAAAAATGGTTTTAAGAAGTTAAAATCATTTTTTTTGTATTTATTATATAATAATTAGGTAGTGAGTTTTGATATTTAAATCATTTCTACTAAATTAAGAAAGGAATAATAAAATGATAGAACTAAAAAATGTGTCGAGAAAACTAAATAATTTTAAATTAAAAGACGTAAGTTTTCAGATAAAAAAAGGTGCTGTCGTTGCTTTTGTTGGAGACAATGGAGCAGGAAAAACAACAACTATTAAAGCAATCTTTGGTGAGCTTAAAATAGATAGTGGTGAAATATTAATGGATGGTGAAAATTTATTTGCCAACAATAATCTCCACAGATTAGCATTTTTTCCAGATTCAAATAACATTCCTCTAAATATTAAGGTTCATGACTATATGTTATATATTTGTGCTGCAAATGGAATACCTTCTTCAAAAGCTGCAAAAAAAATAGATGATGTTTATCGTTTATTAGAATTAAGACCCTATAAAAATAAATTAATTAAACAACTTTCTGCAGGGTGAAAGAAAAAAGCTATTATGGCAAGTGTTCTAATAAGAAGACCTGAATACGTTGTTTTTGATGAACCAACTGCAAACGTTGATGTTGAATCAAAACTATATTTTATGAATATTTTAGAACTGCTTATTAATCAAGGAATTACAATAATGATTACCAGTCATATTATTGAAGAATTGCAAGAAGTTGCTAACTATTTAGTTTTAATTAAAAAAGGTGAGATTGTTCATGCAGCAGATTTTGACAATAAAAAAGAAAAAATAATGGATGTATATAAAACACATATGAAAAATCCAATTAAGGATATGACTATATTGCGTGAGTTATACAATAAGGAGATATAAAAGTGGAGTTAAATTTAGTTAAACATAAAAAAAATAAAAGCACAAATTCAAATAATATTAAGGCTAATTTATCTGTAATTTTTGCAATAAATTTAAAAATGACTTTTGCAAGTCCTGGTGTTATAATTGCATTTTTAATTCACTTTATATCACTAATTGCAATTTTATTAGTCGAAACAACTTCTGGAATTCAAACACAAAATATTGGAAGCATTGGAAATTATAAAATAATATTTTATGTAGTATCGGTTTTATCAACAATCTTTTTTGTAATGATGATGCTTTTGTTTTTATTTAAAAAACAAAAAAAATCTGGTATTCATTCAATTGAGTTAAGAGCTGGATTAGCAGTTTGAAAATCATATATACTAAGGGTTTTAGTTGCAACTACAATTATTACAATTGCAAACATTTTAGTACTAATTGGAGTAGCTATTATGGGATTGTTATTTACAGTGCCAACAGAACTATATAAGGCTTTTCCTTATTCACAAGTTGCATTTATAATATTTTTAGCAATTATTATGATTTTAATTTTATTACCAATTTTTATTTATTCATCAACAATGGTTGGTACATTAATGGCAACTGTTTTAATGTTTGTGTTTTCATTAAGTCCAATATTTGCTTCAATTAGATATTCATTTTCTGGTAAAGATGCAGAAGATGATTATGCTTTAAAATTTAATGTTTTAAATGAATTTTATGAAAATACAAAAAACGATGAAAATGTAAAAAAAATATTTAACGATGAACAAATATCAGAAGTTGATAGTAGATCTAAACTTGTAACAACTTTAGAAGAAAACCTTGCAGGTTATCAATCAGGATTAAGTTCATTTAATTTACCATCAGCTTCAATAACAAGCAAGTTTAAACAGTTTTATACTTCAAACAATAGTCAAGAATCTTCGAGTACAAATAGATATAATTCTTGAGATCTTGTAAATAAAGACAAAGAAGGATCAGATTTTTTAAGTACAAATTTTAAAAGTTTAATTTGAGACACAATCATTACTAATGATATGTATTTAGGACAAGTTAATTATGATTATTCATTTACACCATCTGTAAACAAAGATGCTAGAAATAAAAAAAGTATTTTAGAAGATACTCCAATAAAAAGTGTATTGGATGAATTGTTTGACTCATTAAAAAATAATCAAGATAAAATTGATTCTAAAAATAAAAATGAAATACCAACAATGTTTTTAAAAAAATATAATTATAATTCAAGTGAAGTATATAAAACTAAAAAAGTTTCTATTAGTGATTTTGCAAATCAATTAGAAAAGTACTCACCAAAATATGCAAATTTAATTAGTACTGCTGCAAAAATTTATGATAAGTACTCTGCTATATTTAATGAACAACAAACAAATATATTTAAAAACACTAACCCAATTGAATATATTAGTGGTTCAAGTTCAAATAAAAAATATGCATTAGATGATTATTATACAGGTGATTTCAGAGCAAATTTATTTGTAGATGATGTTTATTATAAACCATTCGAAGGTGGTCAATACAATTATTATTATAAAGTACCTTATGATTTCTTTAGTGAATATAACAATAGAACTAAACAATATGAAGATCAAGAAGAACATTTGGGCGATACTGGATTAAAAGCTTTAAGTGATGAGGAAAAAGAAACTATTAATAAAAATCAAGAAGTAGCAGAAATTTATAAAAAATTTCCTGAAATAACAATTTTAAACTGATTAATAGTTAATTTATGATATGAATCATTTACAATTGCAGTTGATTCAGTTGATGAATTGTATTCATACTATGTAAGTTCAAAAAATGGATCAAAATTGACTTTTGATGTATTTAGACACTTTGCAGTTATGTCAAGTGGTTTATTTGCAAATAGTTCATTAAACGATTCATACAATAATACAGACTCAAAAGTTTTATATCAGGGGAAAACTTCATCGATTAAAAATATTTTAGATTACGAAAAATATTTACCACAATACAATAAAAACTACGCTGTTCAAAAACCATTTTTAACAGAAGGAAAAGTTATTTATAAAAATGCTTTCATAATCCCACTGGCTTATGCAATTTACTTATTATTAGCTTCTCCACTTTATTACCTTGGTTATATGGCATATAAAAGAAAAATTAGAACATAGGAGGCAACTAAAATGATTGAAATAAAAAATATTACAAGAGACTTGGGTGGTTTTTTCTTAAATCAAGTAAGTTTCACAATTAAAAAAGGATCAGTAGTTGCTTTTGTGGGTGACAATGGTGCTGGAAAAACAACAACAATTAAAGCGCTTTTTGGAGAAATTAGACTTGATAGTGGTGAAGTAATGATCGATGGAGAAAGTTTATTTGTAAATGAAAATTTACAAAGAATTGCCTTTTTCCCTGATTCAAATAACGTTCCAATGGATATGAAATTAAAAGACTATGTTAAATATATTTGTGCAGTAAATGCTATGAAAGCAAAAGATGCAAATGCAAAAGCTAAACAAGTATATAAAATGTTAGGTTTAGAAAAATATGTTGGAAAAAAATTTAGAGAATTATCAGCAGGTTGAAAAAAACGTGCAATTATGGCAAGTGTTCTTGTTAGATCGCCAGAGTTTATAGTTTTTGATGAACCAACTGCAAACGTGGATGTTGAGGCAAAACTTTCATTTATGAACATCTTGCACGAACTGTCTAAAATTGGAGTTACCATTCTTATAACAAGTCATATTTTGGAAGAACTTCAAGAATTAGCAAATTATCTTGTTATTATAAAAAATGGAGAAATAGTTTATGAAAATGATTTTGATAATCAAAAAGAAAGCATAGCAAATATTTATAAAAAATTAATGGCTGAAAAAAATGACAATATCAAATTGCTAGCAGAAATTTATACACCAGAAATAGAAGGGGGTAATAAATAATGAAAGCAATATTAGATGAAAATATTCAAGCAAAGAAAAAGAAATCAATCTTTAAAAAACCAAAACTTGAAGGTGTAGGGCTTTTATTTTTAATTACTGTAAGAAAATCTTTTTCAGCAAAAGCAAGTAAAGGTACAGGTATAACTTTTTTAGTTTTAAGTTTTATATTTACTCTTGTAACAGCTTTAACAAATAAGGGATTTAAAATAGATGCTACAATTAGTGTTATTGCACCAACTATAGGATATATATTTATAGTATTTTTCTATGTTGTATTTTTAACAATTCTAGTGGTTAGTTTATTTAAAGTCCCAATTATGGAAGGTATTCAGCAAATTGAAACTAGAGCAGGAGTTAGTTTGTTCAAATCATTTTTAATTAGATATTTTAGTTACATAACAGTTACTTATTCATATTTAATTATAAATTTAATTTTTGCAGCAATTCTTAGTACAACATTTTCAAATCAACCTTTAGCAGAAGCTATTCTACTATACTCTCCAGTATTATTTTTAATGTTATTTACTTTAATATGATTCCCTGTATTATGTTTAATCTCATTAATTTCTTCAGTGGCTATGGGAACATTTGGAAACATTTTTTTAGGAGCAATTCTATCACTATTACCATTTATTAGTGGAATGGCAAATTTAGTTACCTCAAATTCAAGTGAAACACAGTTAAGTAGCGCGGCAAAAGCTCAAACTGCTAGATTAGTTTTTGCAAATGACTTTTATAAAAAATTTATAAACGATAGTGCAGTTAAACAAATTTTTGAAGAAGAAGAAAATTCTAAAAATATTTTAGAAACTATCTCAAAAAATTTACAAGTAGTAAATATAAATGATCTTTCATTAGATACTTTAAGCAGTAGTTTAATAAAAGAATTTGTTACTGTAAATGAAGCTGGTGGTGGATTACAAAAATCAGTTAGATATAAACCAGTTATTGAAGCGCTTATAAAAGCTTTATATTTAGGTCAATTTAATCTTGATGTAGATACAGCAGCTAATGACTTTAAAAAAGAATTAGATGAATTAAACAATGATAAAAGTAACAACGGTGGTAATAACAACGATTATAATTATAATCAAAATTCAATTAAACAAAGTATAGAGACTCCATTAATTGAAACAAATACTGTATTTAGTGGATTAGGAATTAATACAATATTGGAAAGCTTTTATAAAGAAGTTTATGAAAATATGTTTACTGCTAACGAAGCACCAGTATCATATCCTGGTTATTCTGGAAGTATTTTTATTGGTAAAAATAATAGAACCGGAAAAGAAGTTGAAAAAGAATTTTTAGACATTTCTGATTTAGTAAAATGATTATCAAATAAATTACCGCAATACAAATCTTTATTAAGCTATGTTTCATCTCAGTATAAAAATTACAATGAAATTTTATTTAATAGAGTTAATACATCTAATGACGGTGGAACAACTTATTCTAATAACACACAAAACTCAATCTTTAAAACACCTGGAAACATTGAGGATTCATTCTACTCATTCCAAAGTTATTCGACTAAAAACTCTGAAGTATTAACTTTATACAAAAGATATCCAGAATTAATGATGATTAACAATTTAATAACTCAAAATTGAGTTAATACAATGAGCTACTCTACTGACTTTTTAAAAGCAATCAGAAGTGCTAGTAGTTCAATAAGTTCTGATGAAAAAATGACAGCTGAATCAGGTATTGAATATATTGCGAGCAAAGCGAATAAAGAAGTTAGCAGTTCACAAATAAATATTATTAATCACTTTTATATTTTTTACCAAGGTTTAATTGGTAATCATTCTTATGGTGATGCATTCTTTACTAATAAAGATTTAATTGCAAATAGATCTTTAACAACAAAAATTTCTAATTTTAAAAGTTATTCAAAATATGCAACTGCAAAAAATACTGCAGAAATGAAGGGTGAGGAAAGCAATAATACACCTTCAACTGGTTATGGAATTGAAACTTACTTTGGATTAGAAAACCAAAAGCCAGGCAATTATGTAACAACTTTACCTGCGATATATGGAGAAGTGACAAAAGAAAAAATTCTTGCAGCAATCCAAGAAAGATATAGAAATGTTTTATCAGAAAATAAAGATATGCAAACAATTAGAACACTTTCTATTAAAGGCTTAACAGCTGAAAAATTGGGTAATGATTGATATATAAAAAATGCAAATGATAAACAAAATTATTGAGTTGATTATAACTCAGAAAAAAACCGTAATGAATTTTCAATTAAAGTTCAATTTAGCGATAATAAAAATAATAAATTACAATCAATTTTTAAAGAAACTCCTCTTCAAAAAGGGATAGGTTTTAACATAATTGGTGTAGCGTTTATTTACTTAGCAATTTCTTTATTATCAACAGGTTTAGTTTTCTTAGTATTTAAAAGACTTTCTAGAATCTAATTTAAAGTATGAACTCTAAATATGCAAATATTTAGAGTTTTTATTTATTAAAAATAAGAAATAAGATTTTTATCTAATTTATTTTATGAATAAAATAACCAATAGTAATTGTGTATAATAAATATGAAACTTTACTTTAGGAGGAATAAAAACATGTCAAACAAAATAAAAGGTATCGGAGCAAGCAATGGTATTGCAGTTGCAAAAGTTTATATATTAGATGAGCAACCAATTGTAATTCCAACTACCAAAGCAAAAGATGTTCAAAGTGAATTAGACTTAATTAATTCATCAATTAATAAAGCGAAAAAAGATTTAGAAAGTTTACAAGCTATAGCAAAAGAAAAATTAGGAGAAGAAAAAGCAGCAATTTTTGAAGCACATGCTTCAATCTTACAAGATCCAGCAATGGCAGAAGAATTTGTCGCTCTAATTAAAGAACAAAACTATAATGCATCACGTGCAATTGATGA
Organism: Spiroplasma gladiatoris; assembly: GCF_004379335.1. Taxonomy (NCBI): domain Bacteria; kingdom Bacillati; phylum Mycoplasmatota; class Mollicutes; order Entomoplasmatales; family Spiroplasmataceae; genus Spiroplasma; species Spiroplasma gladiatoris. Next base: position 136,633 of record NZ_CP038013.1, read on the forward strand.
AGTTGCTAAAAAATATATTGAAATGTTTGGGGCAATGGAAGATGTATATTTTAGAGAAAGAGCAGCAGACATTAAAGATGTAACAGAAAGATTAATTCGTTATGTTTTAAAAATGCCTGTATTAGACTTAGCATCAATTAACGATGAAGTAATAATTGTTGCAGAAGATTTAACACCAAGTCAAACTGCACAATTAAACCCAAATTATGTTAAAGGATTTGCATGTAATGTTGGAGGAAGAACTAGTCACGCTGCTATTATGGCAAGAAGTTTAGAAATTCCTGCAGTTTTAGGTTTAAAAACTATTTTATCTTCTGTAAAAGAAAATGATATTTTAGCAATTGACGGAAGCACTGGAGAAGTTGAACTAAATCCTAGTGATAAATTAGTTTGAGAAAAAAAAGCAAAAAAATTTGCACAAGAAAAAGTAGAACTTGAACAATTTAAAAACAAAAAAACAATCACAAAAGATGGTTTTGATAAATTTATATTAGAAGGAAACATTGGTAGTCCAAAAGATGTTGCAGCTGTTATTGAAAACGGTGGAGAAGGTGTTGGATTATTTAGATCTGAGTTTTTATATATGGACAACGATCATTTCCCTACTGAAGAAGAACAATTTGAAGCTTATAAACAAGTTGTTGTTGATATGAACGGAAAAATGACAGTAATCAGAACACTTGACATTGGCGGAGATAAAAAATTAAGTTACTTTGAATTCCCAGAAGAAATGAATCCATTTTTAGGATATCGTGCAATTCGTTTTACAATGGATAGAAAAGATATTTTTAAAGATCAAATTAGAGCTTTACTAAGAGCAAGTGCATTTGGTCCGGTTGGAATAATGTTTCCTATGATTGCAACAATTGATGAATTTGTTGGTGCCAAAAAATTCACTCTTGCTTGTAAAGCAGAACTTGAAAAAGAAGGAGTAAAGGTTGGTAGTGATTTACAAATCGGTATGATGGTAGAAATTCCTGCTGCAGCAATCAATGCAGAAAACTTTGCAAAACATGCAGACTTCTTTAGTGTTGGAACTAACGACTTGATTCAATATTCTATGGCAGCTGATAGAATGAGCGAAAATGTTACTTATTTATACCAACCATTTAACCCATCAATTTTAAGATTATTAAAAATGACAATTGATGGAGCACATAAACATGGTAAATGAGCTGGTATGTGTGGAGAAATGGCAGGAGAGCCTGAAGCAGTTCCGTTATTAATGGGTTTAGGTTTAGACGCATACTCAATGTCAGCAACTAGTATCACTAAGGCAAGAAGTATAATGGCAAAATTAACTTTATCAGAAACTCAAGAACTTGCAAAAAAAGCAATTGAATGTGAAACTTCAAGTGAAGTTTTAGAATTAGTAAATCAATTAATGAGTACAAAATAATTACAGTCTAATCCTTGATTAGGCTTTTTTTATGGTTGTCTGGTATTTTAGCAATCTTGATTTTATTTGCAAATAAGTTATAATTTAAGATTATTAGGAGTTTTATGAGGCTAGTAAATAAATTAAAACACTGAATTAAGATAGTTCTTATAGGTTGTTTATTATGAAACTTATTTGACAAAGTTAGTTCAAACGAGTTACTTGGACATTTTTTTGAAAATCTTGCATTACTTGGTCTTGCTTTTTTGTTGTTCACAATCTCTATAAAACTTATTATTGAATTTTCTAAGTACTTTGAAGATCAAAAAAGTAATTACAGAAAATATAATTCTTTAAATGCTTTTGTAAAAACAAAAAAAATGATTGTTTTAATTAAAACTCTTTTATGTTTATTTCCAATTGCAAATTATCGTGTCTATCTTTTGCTAGTTGATATAAATAAAATTGAGAGTAACTATAGTTTATTAATTACTTTGGTGATAATTGCCAACCTAGCATTATTATGTTCATTTGTTAGTTATGTTTTGTTTTTAACATATTATTTTAATTATAGAAATAAAAACTTAGAAAAATGAGAAAAGGAATTAGATTATATTTTATATGAAGCGAATTTAGATCCAAATTCATTAGTTTATATTAATTTATTAGCTTTTTACAAAGAAATGAGTATTGATTTTAATCTGACAATGAAATATTTTATTTCTAATGGCAAAAAATTAAGAGATTTAAAAGTTAAAATACTTCACTCAAAATTTTTAGTTTCTCAAAAAAAGGCATCAACTCCACCTATAATATAAAATTTTCTTGTATAAACAAGTAGTTTTTTATATACCATTTTTTTATTTATTAAAAAATATAGGAGGTAATGGTTTTAAATTAGTTAAAACCTAAAAATAAAATGAAAATACAAAAACCATTTTTTAGAAATGCTTTAAAAAACATTTTTAAAAACAAAATACAGTTTATAACGGTTGTGATTTTGCTTTTTATAAGTAGTTTAGTTTTAACTATGTGTTATTCAGCGACATCTAGAATCAATCGTTCTTACGAAAATTTTATCTCGGAAAAAAATAGTAATCTACATGATTTTGTAGTTGATCTTTCTTCAACTTCATATGTAAGTAGTGAAGCAAACGAAGATAAAATAAACTTTAACAAAATTTCTAATTCAGATATTAGAGATAGTTTAATAATGGATTATATTGTAAATAAACTAGCAAATAGTGAGTATTCGATTGATATTGATAGGGTTGAAACAAGAAATTTTACTTTATCTTCAAATAAAAATATTAAAGCAATAGGTTTAAATCCTGAACAAAAAGTTGATAAATTTATTGTAAATAAAGGTATGAGTCTAGAAACTTGAAAAACTTATTCTAGAGCAACTAATAATTTAACTTTAAAATGAGTTTATTTAGATGAAAGGTTTGCTAAACAAAATAATATTAAAATCAACGATATTGTAAGGTTGGAAGACGATACATATGGGTCTTCGGTTTTAGTGAAAAATAGTGAAAATAAAGATAAAGAATTTGATGAAATAATAAAACAATATGAAAATCAAGATATAAATATGTGAATTGATAAAACTCAATATAATTCAAATAGCTGATTTCAAGTTGTTGGTTTTGGTAATTCATCTGATTATATAACACCAATAATTAATGCACAAAATCCATTACCAGATTATAATAAAGAATGTTTAGCATATGTAAATCCTTTAAATTTTGGAATTGATTATAAGTATTATGAAACAATATTTTCTAATAATGAGTATGACTTTAAAAATTATACAAACACTAAAATATGATATACGGATAATGAAATATTAAATTTTGAAAGACTAAGAGTTTTATCTGAAAGTGATAAAGAAATTTATTTTGTAGGAGATATCAAAAATAATAATAAAGCAGAATCAATTAAATACATAAATAATATTTTAACTAATATGGAGTTTTCAAAAGATATCGGATTAAAGTCTAACTTCATAAATAGTTTAAACCCAGATAAAAGTGTAGCAACTTTGTTAGGTGATGACAATTATAAGATGAGTTCAAGAACCAACACTTTTCCTATTGTAGTTTTATTATTTAACATTGTTTCTTATGGTTTAATGGCAGTTATCTTAGGAATTGGTCTAATAATTTTAATCACTCAACTAAAAATGCAAATTGAAAAAGCATTTGGACAAATGGGAGTTTTAATTTCTTTAGGTTATAAAAAGATGCAATTAATACTTTCAAATAGTTTATATCCTTTATTAATAACTTTAACAGGAGGAATATTAGGTTATATTCTAGGCTTAACTTTTCAATGATTAATTGTTATATTGTTTAAAAAGTTTTTTGCTATAAATATTGAACCTTTTAGTTTTGATTGAAAATCTTGTCTAATGTCAATTATTGGAATGTTTATTTTTTTAGAAGCAGTTACATTAATTACATGCTTTGTAATGTTTAGTAAAAATACGACTTTAGAAATGATCAATTTTGAACAAAGAAGCGCAACAAATAAATTCAACTTATTTTTCAAGAAAATATTTACAAGAGGATCTAAGAAATTTAACTTAAAATTTGCAGGAGCAATTCTTTCTGGATCTCTATTAAAATTACTTGCAGTTTTTAGCGCTTTGTTTGTTTCTTCAACAATGATTACTATCGCTGTTATTGTGCCTAACATGTTAAATGAGAATAAAAAATATATGTATTATGGTGATGAGTATGACAATAAAGTAAGTTATTATTCTCCAATGTACAATAGTCCATTATCATTTTATAAAACCTATAATCCAGACGCAAGTCAAGAAGATTACGATAGTTTGAGTGCAAGCGATAAAATTAATAAACTTATTAATAATCAAACAAGTGCAAAATTTTATACACCTTCAAATGATTTGGGTGAATTAAATAATATGACCTACAAATCTTTTGACATTGATTATTTAAAAAATAAAGATTTAAAACTTCAAAATGGATCAGAATTATTGGTTTCTTCTTTAACAGGAAGCTTGTGACCAGATTTATATAAATATGTAAAACAATCTTGATTAGAAGATAAAAAGACTTTTATGGATGTTTTATTTGATAATGTTAAGTCTAAAGAACAAATTAATGACTTAGAAAATTTAAGATTATTTTATTTAAAATATCGAAACACAATAGGGCTTAACCTTAAAAAAGATGGATACTTTGACACCCAATCGAGTTTCTTAGAAAAACTATCTGAGGATGGTGGAAAAGATAACGATATGATTACAAAAGAAGAGTTTAAAAATTATGCAAACTATTCTGGATCAATTTTTATTGAAAAAAATGGAAGAATAAGAAATGATGATAACTATGAATATAGTTTATATGACTATATTGATAATGACATGAGATGATTATCAGATGCAGTTTCTATATGTGGTCCTATTTATAATTGAATTGTTGCTTATTTTAGAAACAACTTACAACAATCATTTTTGCAAGGTATCTATACAAATATGCCTTCAAATGTAAGAGAGATAATATTTAGAGAGTTTAATAAAGAAAAAGGAAATTTTAATCTTGGTTTTGGAATAACTCCTTTTAACAATGATAAAGAAGAATTAGGAACATATTTAAACTCTGTAATTAATAATGTTGGATTTAAAGTTTTTGGAATTAATCAGAACGGATTACAAAAACTTTATAATAAAAAAAATGAAGATATCAAAAACTTACTAACCGAAGAAAACTCTATTATTATTAATGAAACTCTAGCAAAAAATCTAAATATTGAAGTAGGTCAAACAATTGATGTTGATCATATTGTTGAATATTTAAAAAAGGATGACAAAGAGTTAGCTATTGATAGTTGAAAAACAGATAAAATGGATGCCTATGATTCAAACAAATACACTAGTGCAAAAAACTTATACAAAAGTAATGTTTTAAATCAAAACGATAATCCAAAAGGATGAGAAAACACTGAATTAAATCAAGACGATACTGTTGATCCCAAGGAAAAGAACTTAGTATATTATTCAAAAATAGATTTAAATAGTGATAATAAAGTTTCTCCAACAAATATGGCTAAACAAATAAAAGATGGACATATTAAAAAAGCTAATAAAATCATTAGCAATAATTATAAGGTTGTTGGAATTGCAAATCAGTATGGTAATGCAAAAGCATGAATCGATAATCAAAAAGCAATTGAACAAGCACAATTTGAAAAAACAAAGCCTTTACTGTTTAGTTTATTTATAAAAGAATGATTAAACCCACAAGGGACAGTTTCAACTGATGATAATTTCTTTATCCAAAAGATTAAAGGTTATGAAAAACAAAATAATAAAAACAATTATGAATCAAATTATAAAAATTTTGTAGAATGAACAAATTCAAATGATAACTATAAAAAATATTTAAAACTATTTGAATCTGAGTATCCAATGTTCAATTATAAATCTTCAAATGACTCAAGATTTACAGATTATTCATTGGGAGTAAGTTCTATACAAAGATATGGAGATTATAGTGTGTTTGGATTAAAAGGGGGAAAAACTTTAACTCCAACCGAACAATCTTATGCTGCTTTATCACAATCTTCTATAACAGATGCTTGAACAAGAAACGCTGTAAATGATGTTCTAAACAGAATCAATAGCACATTAACGACCATGATAACCATATTTTTAATGATCGTGATGCTAATTGGGCTTATAGTCATACTTTTAACTATTAATTCTGTTATCTTTAAAAATCAAAAAATAATTGCAATGATGAAAATACTTGGTTATAACAAAACATATATTATGAGATTATTTATCGGTATTTATGTACCCTCTGCTGTTTTTGGCTCATGCTTAGGGTTTTTAGCAGGATGATTCATTTTAAAATCAGCATTGCTATCAGCAACTGATTCAATATTACTGCCATACAATTTTTACATTTGATATCTTGTTGTTGGAGTTTTAGGAACTTTAGCACTATACTTACTAAGCGTTATTATAAGCTGATCTGCATTAAAAAAAGTAAATATGCTAATTGCAGTACAAGGAGGTTAAAATATGAAAACTTTATTAAAAATATTTACAGTTATTTCATTAGTAACAACACCTTCATTTACAATTGCATGTCAAGATAATAACTCATATGATGATATTGAAAGACCTGAACCTGAATTACCAATTCAAAAAATTGGATTTGAAAACGTTATAGTTGATGATATAGATATTCAAAAAATTTCTTATAATTATGATTTATATGAACAAATTATAAATAAATTAACTAAAGCTGGTTTTAAAATTAATAATTTAAATATAACTTTAAAAAAAATTGGTGTTGGAGTAATAAATAAAGATACAAGTGATTTATTTAGAAATGGAAAATATGAATGAACATTTTTAGATAAAAATAATGAAAATAACAAAATCACTGCAAGTATAATAATTAGAAACTCACAACATTTAGCAGATTTGTTTACAAATTTAAGCTTGGGTACAATTTATGATTCAAGGCCAAGATCGATATTAATTTCATTATTAACTAATAATTTAGGATTAATAAATATGATAAATTCTATAGCAGATCAATTAATAGATGAAAAAAAATTTATATACAATGAGGATAATACTAGTGCAAAAATTGAAGTAACAAAAGAAGATGATTTTCCAAAATTAAGCCAAGGTAAAGAAGGCATACCTAAAAAATTTTATGGAGTTATTAAAGTTGACTACAATGTTAAACCTTTTGATTATCAAAAGGTAGAAGATGATAAAAAAAGAGGAGTTAGTTTAGAAGAACTTTGAAAAAATATCAATGATTATGAGGAATCAAGTGATAAAAAATTTAACTATAATGTTGGAGTTATAAATCAACTTAACATTTACAGTTTTTTAATGACTTTAATTATTAATAACTTTAGTGATTATAAAAGTCAAATTTATTGACCAATTTTAATAAATGATATAGTTAGTGATGGTGATGAAGCGTTTAATTATAAACAATCTGATCAACAAGGAGCTATAAATGGCAAAGACTATATGGTTGAAATTAAATTTAAACCATATAGTAAAAGTTTACCAATAAATAATTTAAATGAAGAAATAGATAAAGTTTCTTACATTATTGATCAAAAAGAAAATGTTAAATTTTACTTTAGATATTTAAAAGAAATCAAATAAGGAGAAAAAATATGAAAAAATTAATTACATTGTTAGTAATAAGTACTTTTGTTGTATCAGCGTCATCAACTGTTATTGCTTGTCCAAAATCTACAGATAAAGAAAAAGAAGAAATTACAAATTTAGAGAGTTTAAAATATAAAGATTTACCAGCAGGTTATATGGTCGATGGAGTGTATGACTCAGAAAACTCAAACTTATTAAATAGTGATAAAGCTAATCAAAATAATAAATATAACATTAATGAAGAATCAATATTATTTTCATTAAATCAAATGAATAAATTAAATTTAACATTTGATGATGTAGAAATAAAATTAGAAGACTCAAAAACAATTTTTGATGGTGTTGGATTAACAGCAGAAGTAACTGCTAAAAGCGGCAGCTCTAAAGTAACAGGGAAGCAAACTTTAACTTTAAATAGTGCAGTTTCATTTTCTGGACTTTTAAGCAATAGAACTATAGATGATGTTTATTTAAAGCCAGAATCATATAAAAACATTGAAAGTCTTGTTAAAGAAGCAAATAATAAACAAGCATTAGCGGCTTTAGTTTTTGAAGCTATAGGTAATAAAAATCCAGCTTTAGAAGCTTTTGCTGGAATACTTGTTGAACAAGCAAAAAACATTCTATCTGAAGCTACAATTTCAATTAACAAGTTTACTATTTCAAAATCTCCCGAAAAAGGAGCTATCTTTAAAAAAGAAAAAAATATAGATTTTGAGATTAAATTTTTAGAAGATAACAGAACTATTATTAAATCTGACAATAATAGTTCTAAAACAAAAACTATGGAACTTACAAAATCAGCTTCTACTTTAGAAACTAAAAATAATTATCTACAGTTAAGAAAAGAAGTTTTTGAAAGTTTAGACGAAAGTACTAAAACTGCAATTGGTCAAGAAGAATTTTTAAACTTTTCTAAAGTAATTAAAATTAGTGAAAGTAAATTTCAAATTAATTTAGTACCAGGTTCTTCAAAAATGTACTCACATGATGCAAATTTATACATTATGTCAGAAAAATTTATGTTGTCAGGTGCTGCAAGTAACATTGTAGTAAATATAAAATAGCATTTTATATAATAAATTATTTAGTTAATAAAAATGGTGTAAAATAATTTTGAAAGGGGATAAACTCTTATGGGATTATTTACAAAAAATAAAAATTTAGAAGTATTCGCGCCAGTTGATGGTGAGATTATTGAACTTTCATCAGTTGAAGATGAAGTATTTGCAGAAGGTATGCTTGGTGATGGACTTGCTTTTGTACCAGCTAATGGTGATTTTTATGCACCAATCGATGGTAAATTAGTAACAGTTTTTCCATCAGGACACGCTTATGGAATTGCTAATAAAAATGGTGTAGAAATTTTATTACACATTGGAATAGATACAGTTTCATTAGAAGGTAAAGGTTTTGATGTTAAAGTTAAGCAAGATCAATCTGTGAAAGTAGGAGATTTACTTGTTAATGTTGATTTAAAAGAAGTTGCTTCAAAAGTACCATCAATTCAAACTCCGTTAATTTTTACAACAGATTCAATGAGTGGAAAGCAAATTGAAATTGTAAAAACAGGTAAAGTTGCTAAGGGAGATTTAATCGCTATTATTAAATAAAAGAAAAATGTTTATATAATATAAACATTTTTTTATTTTTATAGAGTAAAATAGTCTTAGATTATTTTTTTGGAGTGAGATTATGAAAAATAAACAAGATTATTATGAATTATTATCTGTTGATAAGAGTTTTTCTAAAAGCAAAATTATAAAAGCATATGAATCTTTAGCAAAAAAATATCATCCAGATAACAATTTAAATATTGAGAATGAGTTTTTAATGATAACTGAAGCTGCTATAGTTTTAACTGATAAAAAGAAAAAAAAGCTTTATGATGAAGGTGGTTTTGAAAAACTATACGGACAAGATTTACAAAACTATGCACCTCCAACATATAATGAAGCTTTAGAATTTTTACAAAACAAGAGACTAAGTAAAAATAATGAAATAAAAAATCAAAATTTCAAAGACTTTCAAGATAAATATTACGGTTTGTCAAATGAATTTAAATTTAATTCCCTAAATTGAAGAACAGATGGAATGATATTTATATTTTCTACACTATTTATCCCATTGATTTGCTGTTTAATTGCAAAAATTTTGTTTCCTGCAACTGATAGTTCTGCTTCAGCTTTACAAATGATATATATAATATCTGCATCAATTGGTGCTCTTGCTTTAATAACAATTCATAAAGGTGGTTATTTTAAATATGGATATGCTTGACAATTCTTATTCATAGTAATTCCTTTACTCGCTATATTATTAGGAATTGTATTTAGCAGTATAAATAAAGATATTTTAAATATGTTAGCTAATTTAATTCCTAAATTAGTGTTATTAGTTTTAATTGTTGTTATTGATAAACGCTTAATAAAAAGAATTATAGAAACTATTAAAAAACAGTGAAAACCACTTATTATAACTGTTGTTGTTGGTTTTATTTTAATGATTTTAATTGGTACATTTTTTAGTAGTGTAATTGAAGGACTGTTATTTAAACTTCCTGAATCAAAAAATCAAGAATCACTAAAAGGTTTATTGGATAATGCAGATATAGGAATGGGTTATAAAGTAGTATACGCTTTGTTACTATTTATGTACTCGGTAATTGTTGCTCCATTTGTAGAAGAAGTAGCTTTTAGAAATGCTTATTTTTTAAATGTTTCAAATAAATGATTAGCTTTTGTAACTAGCTCAATAGCTTTTGGATTTATTCACTATGGATTTACTGGTGACTTTAGTCACGCTCTTTCTTACTCAGCAGGTGCTTTTGTGCTTGGAGGAATATTTGTTTGAACAAAAGGAAATGTTACTCACACATGATTAATTCACTTTGCAAACAATTTATTTGCAATTATATTATTATTTAGCAGTGTAAATTGATAGGAGAAATATGACAATATTAAATGTAAATGAAAATGATGAAAATCAAACAATTTTTAATTTTATCAAAAAAAATTATAAAACAACTAATTTATCTGTTATTTATAAATGATTTAGAACTAATAAAGTTAAAATAAATGAAAAAAAAATTAAAGATCAAAAAGTTGTTTTAAAAAAAGGAGATGTTGTAAAAATTTATGATAGTGCTAATATATCAAAAAGATTAGTAGTAGAACTAGTTGATTATTCTAATTTAGAAATAATATATGAAGATCAAAATATTATAATTGTTGATAAACCTGCAGGATTAGAAATACACTCTCCAATTAACATAAGTTTAGATCAAATTGTAAGAAGTTACTTAATTGACACAAAACAATATGATGTTGATTTAGAAAACTCATTTGTAATAAGTCATGTTCATAGACTAGATAAACTTACAAAAGGTTTAGTTATATATGCAAAAAATAAAGCAAGTTTAAACACATTATTAACTGCAATAAAAAATAAAGATATGATAAAAAAATTTTACAAGGCTAAATTAGAGAGTAATAAAATTAATCTTGGATTAATACAAGGTTATATTAATTATGATTCTGAAATTCAAAAAGCAAATTTTATTTTAAATAATAAAAGAAATTATAAAAAATGTTCACAAATACATAAGTGAATTGATAAAGAAAACAATATTTTAGAAGTTAATTTGTTATCAGGCAGAAAACACCAAATCAGAGCAGTTTGTGAATTTTTTAACGCTTCAATAGAAAATGATTTTAGATACGGTGCTCAAAGAACTTCTAAAAAAGAAATTAGTTTAATTGCTTATAAACTAGTATTTGACAATTTTTCAAATTTTTTAAGTTATTTGAATGGTAAAGAATTTTACTCAAAAATTGATTTCTAAAATGTTATTATTATATAAATGGGGGAAAGCAAATGTTATCTACTAAACAAAGCATTTTTAGTACTATTGTAGGAACCTTCATATCTCTTTTTAACACAATAATACAATTATTGCTAATTTATTGAATATTAGAAAAATATGGGACTCAATTTAACGGGTTTGTAAGAATTGTTAGCTCTTTTTCTTTAATTATTTCAACTGCAGAAAGTTCATTAGGTGTAGCAACAACTATTTTACTAGTTAGACCTTTAGTACATAATGATTGAATTACAGCAAATGAAATTTATTCAACTTCAAAAAAACTTTATCGAAAAGCAAGTGTTACTGAAATTAGTATGACTGCATTTGCTTGTTTTGCTTATCCTTTATATGCAGGAGTGTCATCAAGTGGTGGCTTTTTTGAGTCTGCAAGTTGACAAAGTATTTCTATTCCTTTAGCAGGAATAGAATCAGGTCAAGCGACTTATTTCATCTTAGTATTTGTAGCATTAGCTTTTAGTTGTAAAAATTTCATAGGTAATTATTGATTTAATTCGTACGAGTGTGTAATGGCAGCAGATAGTAGAAATACAATCAGAAGACTAATTATACTATTTAGTGATATTTTAGTGTATTCAATAATGTTTTATTTAATGAGTTTAGACTACATTATTGCTTTTATACCTTTTTTTAGTTTAATTATTTATAGTCCAATTAAAGGTCTATTAGTTTCTTTATATGTAAAAAGAAAATATGTATGATTAAAATATTATCGAGATTTCAATAGTATTAAACTTACATCAATTTCTGCAAAAATTTCAAAATCTTCAATCGGTACTTCAATATTAATAAATGCAGATATGATTGTTGCTGCTTTATTATTGGGTTTGGGTGTATCATCAACCCTATCACTTTATTTAGTTATTGCTGTAAATGTTAGATTAATAATGACTAATTTTATAACTTCTTTTAAAGATTTTTTTATTACATTAGTGGCTCAAAGAGGAAGAATCAATTGGGAAAGCTATTCTAAGTATGAATTATACACATATTTAGTAGCGGCATTTACTTTTATTAATATGGCAATACTTTCACCTTATTTTGTAAGTGCGTTATATTCTGATCTAGCTTTATCTAATTTAGAATCACAAAAGTTTGTCGAAGCTGAAAATGAAGCTTTAAATTTTATGTTTTTTAGTCCAAAATTTTCAATTTTGTATGCATTTTCAACCGCTTTAATAATCTTATGTGAAGGACAAATTACATTAATTCATGCAAAAGGAAGATACGGAGAAGTCTCTAAGTTTCAAAATATACTTGGAGGTACTTATTTAATTTGTGTGTTTGGACTTGTATTTTTAGCAAAAACTTTAAAAATTGGTGGAGATAATAATGTTTTAATATCAGGTATTATAACTTTATACGTTTTAAAATCACTATTCTTATTAATTAGATATTGCTATTTATGATTATATGTATGAAGATATGCTACATACAACTCTACATTTAAACACGTTTGAAATAATCTTGCAATTTTATGCACTGGTCCAATTTTAATGACAGCATTCACTTTGCTTTACCTAGATAAATATTTTGATATTAAGCAAAAATCCACAGGTCAAGGAACTCCATTACTACCACTAGTTTCATTATTTTTTGCAACAGTTTTTATAAGCGCAATTATATTAGTATTAACAGCATACATTTTTTCGCCAAAAACTATGAATGGAATAATTAAAAATTTACCACTAATTAATAGAATTGTTAACAAAAAAGTGACTGACGCTAGAAAGAAACGATTTGAAGAAAATGGAATTGATATTGATAAAATAGTTGATAAATCAGATCAATTAGGACCTGCGTTATACGGAATAGTTGATGAGTCAGCTGCAGCTGAACTATCACTTGAAACAATTGAAATAAAAGTAGAACCAAAAAATGACAAAATATATGTTTTAAGAGGTAAGGGTGAAGAAAACGATTAGTTATTTAAATTAAGGTTTAGAAAATATGTTTTTCAATGAGTGATATAATCAAATTGGTGAACTTAATGGAAAATATATCAATATTAGTTCCAATTATGCTTGCTCTAGCATACATATTTGTTTTTTATGCTTCTGGAGTAATTATTTTAGAACTTATAAAATTTAAAACAAAAAATCCATTTGCTTCAATTGCAGCGGGTTTTTTTTCATATTTTACTTTTATATCAATTTTCACTTTTCCGTTACAATTAATCTCAGTTTTACCTTATGTATTTTTTATATATTTTTTATGATCAATTACAATTGTTTATATTATATTTTGTATAGTATTTGCAAAATACTGATTATCTTTAAACTTTTTAAATAAGAACCTAATTATATTTTTATTTGTTTTTCTAATTTTAGGTGTCGTATGTTATTTTGAATATAAAGTTTTAAACACAACTAGTGAATTCTCTAGACATAAAAATATATTATCAATTCTTTCTTGATTGAAAGACAACCCTGTTTCATTTTTTAATAATGCAACCCTATTTAACTTTCTTGGGTTCAGACCATTTCAAGGTTGATATACATTTGAATTAGCATTGCTAATGTTAACTAGTGCACAAAGTTATCAATATCAAGATGTTTTAATTCCTTTTACATTTATTATTGATATAGTTCTATGCGCTTCAATTTTTATTACAATGTTTGAATCGTTTGAAAAAACATTTTCAAAAACTAATAAATTTATCTTATTGTTAGTTTCGCTCTTTACGTTCACAATTACAAAAGTTGGATTTATTTATTTAAATGATAATTTTTGAACAGGCGACACAATATTTTCATACTTAATTTTTTATGTAATAATTTTATCTTTAAGATACACTACATTAAATTATCGAGAAAGAAAAGTTCCAATTTTTATTGGTTTAGTTATGGGTGGTTATATTTCATTTGCTTGAAATAGTTCCTATCAAGTTTTATTTATAATTTATTGTATTTTATTTATTATTCAAAAAAAATATTCACAAAATTTTACAAAAGACTTTTTAAAGATTTCACTTTTTGCAATTGTTGACTTAGTATTTTTTAACTTAGTTTCTAAATATTATTTACAAACAATTTTATTTGCAGCTTTATTTTTATTATTAATTGTAACATCATATTTTATGTCCAAAAGATATGCAGCTGTTGTTAAGTTTGAAACTTTTGTTGATAGAAGAATTAATTTAGTAACTTTAATTTTACCTTTAGGGTTTATGATTGTTTCGATTGCAATGGCTTTAAAAAATAATAAATCATTTGTAGATCCTCAAGAAAGTTACTTAAACTTTTTATACGTATGAACTTCTTTTTCATCCAATGATGTATTAAGGTTTTGAGTTACATTTGTTGTAGCTATTTCTATTCTTGTAATATCTTTTATATGAATATTTATTCGAAAAAAATTTAAAATAAATATTTTATCAGCAGTTGTGGATTTAGTTTTAATCAATTACTTGACATTTTACAATCCTATTGTTGTGCGGTTTATAAATTTAATTTACCCTATGATGAGTCAGTCAAATGGATTGATTATGATTGTCGAAGGGGCTGTACTTATAAATGTTTTAGCTTATTGATGTTTTAACAAAATAGAAAACAAAAAACAAAATAATAAAGGAATAAAAATTATTAAAAATTTTAATTGATTAAAACTATAAGGAGTATTATGACAGAAATTGAAAATAAAATTGAGCATTTAAAAAAACTTTTACAAGAATATGGTTATGCATATTATGTTTTAGATAAACCTTTAGTAGATGATGCAGAGTACGATAAATTATTTAATGAACTTTTAGAACTAGAAAAAAATAATCCTGCTTTAATAACAATTGATTCTCCTACCCAAAGAGTAGGAGGAATAGTTTTAGATAAATTTGAAAAGTATAAGCATCAAACTCCAATGTTAAGTTTGGCAAACGCGTTTAACCAAAAAGATTTAAAAAACTTTAATGATCAAATTTATAAAGAGATCGAAAATAATAATTATAATTTTTTTGTAGAACCAAAAATTGATGGACTATCTATATCACTTATTTATAAAAAAGGAAAATTGCATAAAGCAGTTACTAGGGGCGATGGAATTTATGGAGAAGATGTCACTTCAAATGTAAAGACTATAAAAAGTATTCCATTAGTGATTAATGATAAAGATAGTTATGTTGAGATACGAGGAGAAATATTTTTATCTAAAAAAGAGTTTGAAAAAATTAATAAACAAAGACAATTAGATGAAGAACCTTTGTTTGCAAATCCAAGAAATGCAGCAGCAGGAACAATTAGACAATTAGATTCTAATATAGCAGCTTCTAGAAACTTAGACGCTTACTTATATTATTTTATGAATAGACAAAAAGTTGAAACACATCTTGATTCTCTAGAGTACTTAAAAAAATTAAAATTTAAAGTAAATGAATTAGGAAAATTATGTAATAGCATTGAAGAAGTTATAGAACATATTAATTTTATAAGCGAACAAAGATTACAATTAAATTATGAAATCGATGGAGTTGTAATAAAAATAAATAATTTTGATTTATACGAAAAAGTTGGATATACTTCAAAGTTTCCAAAATGAGCCATAGCTTATAAATTTCCTGCAGAAATAAAAGTCACAAAACTTTTAGATATTTTTGCAACTGTAGGAAGAACGGGAAAAATCACATATAACGCTTCACTTGAACCAGTTCAACTAGCTGGAACAACGGTGCAAAACGCAACTCTACATAATGCTGATTTTGTAATGCAAAGAGATATTAGAGTTGGTGCTAACGTTAAAGTTAAAAAAGCCGGAGATATAATTCCTGAAATTATAGAACCAATCATTAATAAGGATTTTGAAGCATTAAAAAAATTTAGCGAAGTAAAAAATTGTCCTATTTGTAAGTCTACTTTAGAAAGAGTTGATGGTGAAGTTGATCAATATTGTATAAATATTTCTTGTCCTAGAAAACTTATAAGATCAATGGAACATTTTGTTTCTAGAGAAGCTATGAACATAGAAGGTTTAAGCATAAAAATTATAGAAAAACTTTTTGAAAATCGTTATATAAAAAAAATCTCTGACTTATATAAATTAGAAAATCATAAAGAAGAATTAATCAGTCTAGATAAAATGGGTAAAAAATCTGTAGAAAATTTATTAAAAGCAATTAATAAATCTAAAACAAACTCAGCTGAAAAATTATTTTTTGGTCTAGGTATTAGACATGTTGGAAAAAAAACAGCACAACTTTTAATCTCTATTTTTAAAGATTTAAAAAACTTTAAAGATTTAAATATTACACAACTAGAAAGTATTCATGATATAGGACCTACAGTTGCAATGTCTGTTGTGGATTGATTTAAAAATGAAGATAATTTAAATTTATTAAATGAATTAGTAAGTTTGAATGTAAATACTGGTTACTTAGGACAAGTTGGATCTAAATTTAATGACAAAATTTCAAATAAAAACTTTGTTATAACAGGAACTTTGTCACAACCAAGAAATTATTTTAAAAATATTCTTGAAGAATATGGCGCAAAAGTTATTGATAGTGTTAGTAAAAAAACAGATTTTTTATTAACAGGAACAGATGCAGGAAGTAAACTTGACAAAGCAACAAAGCTTGGTGTTAAAATAATTGAAGAAAAAGATTTTGAAATTATGTTAGGAGAAAAATAATGAAAATTGAAAAAAAATTAATTTACGAATTAGCTGATGATATTATGCTAGATTTAACCGAACAAGAAGCAGATGAATTTTTAAAGTTGGAAAACGATTTACTTTCAAAGTTTGAAAAAGTGTTTGCAATAAATGTTAATGGTGTAGAACCTAGTCACTACTGTTTTGAATATTTAAACTCATATTTAAGAGATGATAATCAAACAAGAGTCATTCAAAAAAATGAACTTTTAAATAATGCTCCAAAAGTAGTCGATGGTTTTGTAGCAATAGAAAAGGTAGTTAAGTAAATGAATTATAAAAATCTAAGTATCATTGATATACATAATAAATTAAAGTATAAAGAAATTAGTGTAAAAGAATTAGTAGATAATACTTATAAAAATTTACAAGCACATTTTGAAAATAATTTTTTAGTGACATTAATAGAAAATAAAATGTCTGAATTTGATTTGCAAAATCTTTTTGATGAAAATAACTTATTATCTGCAATCCCTTATGTTACAAAAGACAACATCTCAACAAAAAATATTTTAACAACAGCAGGTTCTAAAATATTATCAAATTACATTCCTTCGTTTGATGCTACCATTACAAAACAGTTAGAATCTAATAAATGTATTTTGTTAGGTAAAGCAACTTTAGACGAATTAGGAATGGGTGGAACAGGTCTATTTGGTTTTAACGGAGAGGTTAGACACCCGCTTGATAATTCAAGAATAGTTGGAGGAAGTTCAAGTGGTAGTGCTTATGCTGTAAGTGCAGGTTTAGTACCATTTTCAACAGGAACAGATACAGGGGATTCAATTAGAAAACCTGCAAGTTTTAATGGAATCGTTGGATTTAAACCAACATATGGAAGTATTTCAAGATTTGGTGTCATACCTTATGCACCGAGTTTAGATCACGTTGGTTTTTTTACAAGAACAGTAGATGATGCTGCAATTTTAAGTGATGCAACTTTTGAATATGATAAAAATGATTTTACTTCATTTAATAATAAAAAAGAATATTACAAAAACATCAATGGGTTAAATAAAAAAATCAAATTTGGATTTTTAAAACCAGTATGAAAATATATGAATGAAGATTTAAAAAATAAGTATCAAGAACTTTTTAATCAAATAAAAAAAGATGACAATGAAATTATTTTAATAGATTTTGACGAAACTTTATTAAAAACAATTCCAGCTATTTATATGATGATTTCTTTTTCTGAAGGAGTATCAACCCACTCTAATCTTGATGGAATAAACTTCGGAATTAGAGAAGAAGGAAAAGATTACATTGAAATAATGAAAAAAACAAGAACCAAAAACTTCGGAAAAACTGTTAAAAAAAGATTTACAATAGGAAGTTATCAATTAAAAAAAGAGAATCAAGAAGAAATTTTAAATAGATCTAAAAAAGTAAGAAGAATATTTATTGAAAAAACAAATGAGTTGTTTGATTTAATAGATATTTTAATCTTGCCTCCGTCTTTTGAACCAGCACCAACTGTAAAAAATGTTTTAGGAACTGATGTAGAAGATCGTAAAGATTATGAAGGAAGCTGAATTGAAGATGTTTTAGAAATAGCAAACTTTAATGGAATGCCTTCAATTACAATTCCGTTTATAAAAAAAGAAAACCTACCAATTGGTATAAATTTAAACGCAAAACCAAAAGAAGATTTACTTGTTTTACAAGCAGCTAAATATTTAGAAAATCTAATTAAAGCAAACAATTTTGAAGGCGGTGAGTTAAGTGAGTAATTTTGAAGTGATAATAGGAATTGAAAACCACGTTGAGTTGAAAACTAAATCTAAAATGTTTTCACCAGCTCCTGTAAGTTTTGGAAAAGAACCAAACACACAAGCTTGTGAAGTAGATTTAGGTTATCCAGGTGCGCTTCCAACCGTTAATAAAGAAGGAGTTAAGCTTGCTTTACTTGCATGTAATGCTTTGAATATGGAAATTGATAAGTTATTAAGATTTGACAGAAAAAATTATTTTTATCCAGACTTAGTAAAAGGATTTCAAATCACTCAACAATTTCACCCAATCGGAAAAGAAGGTAAATTAAAAATTAAATTACAAGATAATTCTTATAAAGAAATTGAAATTGAAAGATTGCACATTGAAGAAGATACTGCAAAACAAATTCATAAAGAAGAAATTACTTTATTAGACTATAACAGAAGTGGAATCGGTTTGGTTGAAATTGTTTCAAAACCGGTTATAAGAAGTGCATATGAAGCGGTTGAATATGTTAATAATTTAAGAGAAATTTTGTTATACCTTGGTATTAGTGATGTAAAAATGAGTGAAGGTTCTTTGCGGTGTGATGTAAACATTTCTTTAAGACCTTATGGTTATAAAGGTTTTGGAAACAAAGTAGAAATTAAAAATCTAAACTCTTTAAATAATGTAAAAAAATCAATAGAGTTCGAAATTGAAAGACAGTCTAAACTAATATTATCTGGTCAAGTTGTTCAACAAGAAACTAGAAGATATGACGAAACAATACAAGAAACAGTTTTGATGAGAGTTAAGACTGATGCTGTGGACTATAAATATTTTAGAGAGCCAAACATTAATCCAATTTTGTTAGATCAAGATTGAGTTAACGAAGTTTTAAATGCATCTTTAGAACTACCAAATACTAAAAGACAGCGTTATATCAACGATTTAAAATTAAGTGTTGATGACACAAACTATTTATTGTCTAGTGTTGAATTAAATAATTTTTTTGAGAGTTGTCTTAAAATAGGGAGCGATCCAAAAAAAATATCTAATTATATAATTAGTGATATTAAATCTTTATTGAATAAAGATAACATTACAATTGTTGAGTCTAAAATTAATCCAAAACATTTAGCAGACATAATAAAATTTTTAGAAGAGGGTATTATTTCTTCAAAACACGTTAAAGCAATTTTGCCAATTGCTTATTCGTCAGGAAATGAAGTTGAAGATATTATAAAAGCGAATAATCTAAGATTAATTAACGATGAAAACGAGATTTTAAAATTACTCGAACCAATTATTTTAGAAAATATAGAATTAATAAAAACTCAATATGAGAATCGCCCAGAAAGAGTAGAAAAAACTTTAATGGGACAACTTATGAAAATTACAGGTGGGAATGTTAATCCTGATAAATCAATTGAAATAATAACTAATCAATTAAAAAAAGTAAAGTAGTTAACTACTTTACTTTTTTATTAATAATTTTTTAGTTATCTTCTCAATCGCCCTTAATTTTTTCGATCAAGTTGTTAATAATGTTATTTTTTGCAAAAACAACAAGAGTATCATCTTCTTTTAAGGCGGTATATTCATCAGGAATAACTATTTTACCATTACGTTTAATTTGAATAATGTTAAAATCTTTATTAGTACTTAGCCCAGCCTCGTTTATAGTTTTATCAATTATTTGCTCATCTTTTACGATAATATTTGTGAAACTATATTCTCCATCAGTTGATTGTAAATCTCCTTCAATGTCAAATAGTGATTTTGTAGCCATCAATTTACCTGTTAAAACATCTGGAATAATAACTTTATCTTCATCTATTCCTAAAGCAACTAATATTCTTTTGTGATGATTATCCTTAGCATTTACAATAATATTTTCAACACCCAAGTCAATCAAGTTTAAAACCGTAATAATTGACGCTTCCATGTTTGAACGTAAACTTACAATAACACAATCAAATTGAGAAATCCCATTCTTTTCTAAAGCACTTTTATGTGTAGTATCTAAAACTATTCCTTCAACTGAATCAAAATCTGATAAGTATAAATTTAACTTTTCTTCGTTTATATCAAACATTTTAATATACTGTTTTTTTTCGTCTAATGTTTGAGCAACAGATAATCCAAAGTAATTAGCCCCAATTATTGCAAAACTTTTCTTTTTAGCCATATTTTAAAGCCTCTTCTTTCTAACTTTTTAATTATACAACTGTTTATTAATTATAGTACAATAAAACTACTATATTTTGATTTATAAAAAAAACTTGTTGTATAATAGTTAATAGTTTAAAAAGTTAGGAGTTGTTCTAATGCAAGATTCTTTAAATAATTTAAAAGAAAATCCAAATAAAAATGTGGAAAAAAAGTTAAATAAAAAGATTTTAGCTAATAAAAAGAGGCTGGAAAAAGAAGTATTTAAAAAAACAACTTTTCAAAAACTTAAGTCTTGATGACCATTTTCTAAAATAAGTGGGAAAATAATTATTGGTTATCTTTCTGCTATAGTGATTGGTGGTTTTTTATTATCAATACCAGGAGTTGTTTTAGATAAAGAATCTTATTGAAACTTTATAACAGGGATGTTTACGGCTTCTAGTGCTATTTCTGATACAGGAATTACAATTTTACAAACTAATACTCAATATAGTTTGTTTGGACAAATTTTAATTTTAATCATGATTAAAATTGGGGGAATAGGATTACTAACAATCAAATTAGTAATTTTAGCTTTATTAAATCGAAAAATTTCATTAGACGATCAACATGTTGCAAAAAGCGAAAGAGGAACAGGAACAGTTTCAAATACAGTTGAAATGATAAAAGATGCATTTATTTTTTTAACTTTTATTGAAATCAGTGGGGCTGGAGTTTTATTTTTTGGATTTTATTTTACACCCTTAAGTTCTACAGGTGCTGCAAATACCGATTTTAGTGTTACGAACCCTTATCATAATTTTTCTACTTCAATTTGAGCTGCAATATTTCACTCAGTAAGTGCTGTTAATAATGCAGGGTTTGACATAATTTCAAAGGCTTCACTTCAACCTTATAACCAAGGAGATCAAAGAGGTTATTTTTTACAAGTAATTTTTATGATGCAATGAATAATTGGTGGTTTAGGATATCCAACATATCACGATATCAAAAGAAAACTAAAAGCTAGAAAAGAAGGAAAAAAAGTTAAATTTTCTTTATTTACAAAACTAAACTTTGTAGTTTATACAGGGCTATTATTTATAGGACCGATTTTAGTAATTATGTCTGAGGTTTTAACTATTGAAAAAAGTAAAATAATGTATAGACCAACTGGATTTGATGGAGTTTATGAAGAACAAAAAATCTATCAATGAGTATTTGATATTATTTTTAACGTAACTTCCTGTCGGAATGCAGGATTTTCTACAGTTGATGTTAATAATTTTACAGCAGGATCTAAATTTATAATGGCTATATGAATGTTTATTGGCGCCGCTCCATCTTCAACAGCTGGAGGTATTCGGACAACTACATTTGCGATTTGTTTAATTGCAGTTGTTTCAATAATCAGAAATAAACACTCGATTGAAGCTTTTAAAAAGAAAGTTCCAGATGAAACTGTTAAAAGAAGTTTTGCAGTTGTTTTTCTTTCATTTTTTATTGTTGTGTTTAGTATTTTTATTGTTTATCTAGACTCAAATAAAATGTTATACAATCGTGAAGCTTCAACTGATAATACAGAATATACAATTATTCAATTAATTGTATATGTTTGTAGTGCGTTTGGAACTGTTGGATTTCAACCATTTGATAATAAAGAAATTTTAGCAATGGGTGTTTTAAGTAAAATTATATTAGTAATTACAATGTTTGTAGGACAATTAGGAATATCAAACACATTACTTGCTTTTGTAAAACCAAAAAATAAACAAAATTATGCTTATTTAGAAGAAGAAGTAACTATTGGATAATATTCATTTTATATAAAAAAAAATTTCATAAAAAACTATAAATAACCCTTATAACACTAAGTTATAATAGGGTATTTTTTTTAGCAAGTTTGTATTTTATTTTTAAAGTTGTAAGATTGATTTTGTAGAATTTAAAGGAAAAAATATATGCAAGAAAACTTAAATAAAAATACAACTTCACTTGCCGATCGAATTGACAAATACTCTAAAAAATGACATGCTTTATCAAATGAAAGAATCTTAAAAATTTTAGAAAGTAACCAAATTACTGGGCTTTCTTCAAAAGAAGCTCAAAAAAGACTAGATGAATTTGGTACTAATTGTTTACCAAAACCAAAAAAACCAAATTTAGTAAAAATATTTTTCAAAAGTTTTTTAGACCCTTTAAGTATTATGATGGCAATTGCAGGACTTGTCTCTCTGATTATTGGTTTAATTAATCAGTTAGAAGCTCCTGATATAGCTGGTTTAGTAATAATATGTGTTATTATTTTAACTAACTCATTTATTGCTACTATTCAAGAATACAAGGCATTAAATCAAAAAGAAGCAATAAAAAATAACTCGGTTCAAGCGATTGTTTTAAGAGACTCAAAACAAATTAAAATAAGTATTGAAGAAATTGTTCCGGGAGATATTATATATACTAAATCTGGAGATTATGTACCAGCAGACTGTAGAATTATTGAAAATCAAATGTTAAAAGTAGATGAATCTGCTTTAACAGGAGAAAATGAAGCAGTTGATAAAGTTGATGAAATTTTAGATGAAAATCAACTTGTGTTGGGAGATCAAAAAAATATTGCTTTTATGTCTACTTTAGTAATTGAAGGAAAAATGAAAGGTGTTGTTTTTAACACCGGAAGAGAATCAGAAATAGGGAAAATTGCTACAAAAATTAGTGAAACTAAAAAGAAAAAAACACCCTTAGAAAAAAAAGTAGCAAAATTAACATTGATTATTGGAATAATTTCAATAATACTAGGAACAATTATTTTTACTATCGCTTATTTAAACAATAGTAAAATTAACGAGTCAGTCTATCAATTATTGTTAGTAGCTGTTTCTTCTGCTATTAGTATAATTCCAGAATCTTTAACTATAATAGTAAAAATTTGTTTAATGATTGCAACTAAAAAAATGGCTACTAAAAATGTTATGATTAAAAAACCAAAATCAATTGAAACATTAGGGAACATTAACGTTATTTGTTCTGACAAAACAGGAACACTTACTCAAAATAAAATGTTTGTTGATAGTTTATATTTTAATAATAAAGTTTTTAACAGCAAGGATTTAGATTTAACAGAAGACCCTTTGGTTAGATGTATGGCTTTATGTAATGATGCAATTATTAATAAAAAAGGAGAAAAAATAGGGAACGCAACAGATTTAGCATTAGTAAGTTTATTAGTTGAACAAAAAATTAATTATTTAACTATGAGAAGAAAATATAAAAGAGTTGATGAAGTTCCATTCGATTCAAAAAGAAAAGTAATGTCAACTGTTAATTTAATTGATTCTGAAAACGGTCAATATGTAGCTTATACAAAAGGTGCAATGGACTATTTGTTACCTAATTGCAAACACATTGTCGATGGTAAAGATGTTAGACCTATTAATGATGATGATATAGCAAATATTAAAGATCAACTATTAAGATTTGCAAAAAAAGGAATGCGTACATTAGGATTTGCAAAAAAAGATTTAGAAAAAATAGACTTAGAACAAGATTATCAGTATGAAGATAAACTTGTTTTTATGGGATTAGTTGGAATTATTGATCCGCCAAGAGAAGAAGTTAAACACTCCGTACAAGAAGCACATGATTCAGGGGTTAGAGTTATAATGATTACTGGAGATCATAAAGTTACTGCTTTTGAAATAGCATCGAGATTAGGCATTGCAGATGAAACTTATAATGATGTTATAACAGGAGCTGAAATTGAAACTTTATCAAGAGAAGATTTAAAAAACAAGCTAAACCAAACAAATGTTTTTGCAAGAGTTAATCCAGAACATAAAGCTTTAATTGTAGATTTATTACAAGACCAAAATAATATTGTTGCTATGACAGGTGATGGAGTTAATGATTCACCAAGTTTAGTTAAAGCTGATGTCGGTATTGCTATGGGAATTACTGGAACTGAAGTGTCTAAAAAAGTAAGTGATGTTATACTAACTGATGACAATTTTAAATCTATAATTTCAGGAATAAACTCAGGAAGAAACGTTTATGAAAAAATAAAATACTCTATTTCATTTTTGATTGCAGCAAACATTAGTCAAGTTTTAACGATATTGTTAGTATTAGGAATATTTGGCCAACTTGCTCTAAACTCAGTTAACATTTTATTTCATATTTTTGTTGTTGAAACAATTGTTGCAATTCCAATTGGTATGCAAAGCGAAAGAAATGGGGTTATGCTAAATCCTCCACCAACTCATAAAAAAGAAAGTTTATTTAAAGGTATATTAGTTCAAATAATTTTAACAACATTTTTTAACACATTTTTTGCTGTTTTAAATTTCGCAATAGCTGAAATTTATATGAATAACTTCAATGTATCACTTAGTGCTGAACAATTAAAAAATTTTGCTACTGGTTATGCTAAAGCGGGAGCTTATATTTGTATAATGTTTTCTCCTATATTTTATGCAATTTTATTTAATAATAAGTTTATGCCGATATTGAATTCTAATAAAAAAGTAGTTGTTGATAAATATAAACCAAACAAGTGATTAATTATTCTAATAACATTTTCTATAATAATAACAGCATTGACAATGTTGCCTTTTGAAGGTTTAAATGTATTTTTCGATTTTAAAACATATAATTTACCTGCCGGATTAGCTGCTATTTTTGTAATAAACACTTTACTTGTACCACTATTTATTTTTATTACAAACTGATCTTTTACAAAAATTTTAGCAAGACAAAAAAAATAAAATAATACAACCTAAAAATAAACAAATATACATTTTATTAGTTTATTTTTAAAAGGTTGTTTATTTATATTTAAATTAGTTAGAAATAAAGAAATACTTTTTACATAATGTTTATATTAAAACTTTAATTAATATACATAGTTTTTTGACAGATTAATTTACAAATGATATGATGTTTATGAATAGTATCTTAAATGATATGTTCAATGCAAAATCAACAATAAAATTTATGTTGATGGGTTGTGGTCTTTTTTTTAATCTAAGCCACTTATAAAAAATAATAGAACTATATCAATAGTTCGCAAAAAAACTTTTAAAAAGTTTGTTTGTCTTTTTATAAGACCATATTGATTTTAATATAGCAGATAATATTAAAATCAACTTTAGTTCAAATGTTCGAACTCAAAGAAACTCTGCATCAAAAAAATATTGAATAAAATCAATATTTTTTGCTTTAAAGAACGGAGATTTATATGAACGCGATAACAGGTTCTACAAAAGGGCCTTTTAAAAAATTATTATTTTATTATTATAAAAAAGAATACAAATTATCAATTTTATTGTTAATAATGAGTTTATTGATAGTGGCATGCTCAATTTTACTACCATTATTAACTTATCAATTAACACTGGCGATAAATATCAAATTATCAGATCAATTAGGAGAAAGTAATCCTATTAATAATCAAAATTTAATACCATATTGAAACTTAGATATATATTTATTAATATCTATATCGATATTAGATATTGCTTTGTATTGTGTTGCTTCATACTTTTATGAAGTGGTTGCTTATAACATTGGAAGAAAAATAGAAATTGCTTTAAGAAATAAAGCTTTAGAAAATTTAGTAAAACAAGACATTTCTTATTACTCAAACAAAAAAACAGGAGAAATTATTACAAAAATTATTAACGATACGCAAATTATAGGAGATCAAGCGATTCAGGTTCCTCTTCAAATTGGTGTGTCAAGTTTAGAAATAGCATCAGCTGCAATATTAATGCTTGTTTTTTCTTGAAAAATTGCAATACTATCTTTAGCAATATTTTGTTTATCAAATATTGCTATGATATTTAGTTTTGTAGCAACAAGAAAAAAATTATATAAGGCAAAAGATACAATTACTAAAATAAATGGAGATGTTGTTAATCGTCTTTCGGCGATTAGTCTTATTAAGTCATCGGGTACAGAAGAATATGAAACAAAACGATTTGTAAATATTCATCAAAAGTATTATGATGAATCAAAAAAAGTAAACACTAACCAAGCGATGATGCTAACAATTATATGAGGAGGAATATTTGTTTTAAATTTCTCTTCTATATTGTTGTCAATATTAATTTATGGTATTTTTGCAGAACCTAATGAAGGTTTAAGTTTTTTTAAATATAAATTAGCTTCATTTCAATTGGCTCAATCTATGCTAACTGCACCATTGTTTCAAATTATGAATGCTTTAATAGGATTAATGAACGCTTCTGTATCTTCACAAAGAATAATTAAAACAATGGAGTCAAAACCTAAAATAAAAAAAATAAAAGACGAAACTATTAAAGGAAAAAATATTTGAGGAGATATAAAATTTGAAGATATCGACTTTGTTTATCCAGAAAAACCAGGAAAAAAAATTCTAGAAGGTTTTAATTATGTTTTTAAAAAAGGAAAAAGTTATGCAATTGTTGGTGAAACGGGTAGTGGTAAATCTACAATTATAAAACTATTGTTAAGATTTTATGATCCAACAAATGGTAAAGTTCTTTTAAATAATGATTGTGATTTAAAAGAAATTAGCTTATCTAAATACTTAAGTAATGTTGGATATGTGGAACAAGAACCTCAAATTTTATATGGAAATGTTTTTGAAAACGTTAAATACGGAAACTTTAAAATGAATAACAAAAAAATAATAGAAGCTTGCAAAAAGGCTGGTCTACACGAACTGATAATGTCTTGACCAGAAAAATATAACACTATTTTAGGTGAAAGAGGTGTTATGTTGAGTGGTGGCCAAAAGCAAAGATTAGTAATAGCAAGAATGTTTTTGAAAAATCCTAAATTGCTCTTACTAGATGAAGCGACTAGTGCTTTAGACTCAAAAGTGGAAAAAGAAATTCAAGCAAAGTTATACAAATTAATGCAATCAAGAACGACTATTATCGTCGCTCATAGACTAGCTACAATTAAAAAAGTAGATGAAATTATAGTTTTAGGAAGTAATGGTAAAGGAATTATTCAAAAAGGAGCATTTGACAAGTTAAAAAGCATGGAAGGACCTTTTAAAGAATTATACGAAGCAAGTAAAATGGAATAATAAATATATAAAAAAAGTTTTTACTAAATAAAGGGTCGCCCCAAACTACATATATTTTAATAAATTACTCTCAAAAATTTCTTTGAGAGTATTTTTTAATTTGTTTATTATTCTATTATTAGAATAATTTCATATACAATCTTTCATTCAATTTATAAAAGTTCCATTATCTTCAAACTTATAACCTACATAATAATTTTGTTTTATGCTTTTAAAAAATGTTTCTACTATCAAGTTTTGTCAAGAAGCATATACATCTGTCATGCTTTTAATAATATTGTAATTGTTACAAAATTCTTTCATAATTAAGCTCCTAAATTGTGATCCTCTATCCGTGTGGATAATGCTGTTTTTTACATCATATTTAGCAACTAAAAGTTTCATACTAATAATAAGTTCTTGTTTGTTTGATTGTTTGCAAAATATGTTATTAAAGGTAGTCTAGAATATATATCTATATAAGCAAATAAGTAATTTTTTGTTTTTTATTTTGAACTCCAAAATATCTAAACAAATTTTTTCTAACGATTTATTTGCAATAAACTCGCTTTTATTTGTTTCTTGGTTTTTTAATAAATTGGGAGCTGTATTTATTAGATCTTTGTTTTTTTTAGTATAAGCTTTTCATTTTCTACTTTTTTCACAATTTTCAGGAACTAGATTTTGTGTTTTCATAGAACTCAAGACCATTTTTCGACCTAAACCAAATTTTAGTGCAATTTTTTTGTGCCCTCATTTTCGATGAGTTCCATATTTTGAATATTTATCGTAAAAAACTTGGTTTATAAATAAGTCATAACTTGTGTCTCTTATGGTCATATATTCTTTTGAACCATTTGATAATCATTTATTATAAGCTTTTAGATTAATATTTAAAAGATTAATTAGTCATGATAATGCTATATTTTTTGCTCGTAATTTTTTGCTATTTTATACAATTCGATATTTACTTTTTGTTTTTTCATTCCTTTACTAGAGATACTGTATACTTTTCCATAACTTCTACTTTACTTGTTAGTTTTTTATTCTCTTTTTCTTTAATTTGCATCTCTCTTCTTAAATGTTCCAACTCTTGTTTCATTGTTTCAAACTCAACTTCTTTATTTATTTTAGGTTTTCTACCTCTCTTTGCATCAATTAGCCCAGCAATTCCTTTTTGTTTATAACGATTTTGTCAAATATAAATAGTTGATGTTTGTTTAATATTAAATTTTAAAGCTAACTTTCTTGCGCTTATATCTGTATTTGTAAACTCATCTATTATTTTCTTTTTTATTCAGCACTAAATAAAATAGTTTTTGCCATAAAAAAAATCACCCCTCTATAAAAATTATATACATAATTTTTATGTAGTTTGGGGTGACCCTTTAATTTAGTGCGGCACCTTTAACTGCTTCTATGAGATCAATATTTATATCATGTAATGACTCAGCTGCGGCTGCATCTAAAGGTACTGTTGTAAGTTTGGATTTTCAAATAGAGTAAAATCAATTGCTGCTGCAAAAAATTGTTTATGATAAATTTAACGGAAAAAACCCCCCGAAAGCGATGCGAACTTATTAGTTGAATTTAAATAAGCAAACGAAATTAAAGGAGAAGTTAAATTTCAAATAAACAATACAAAAACATTTTTTCAAGTGAAATTAACACTGAAAATTTAAAAGTATTAAAAGAAAATTTGGTGACAAAAGTAAGTGGCAAAAAAGAACTAAATGATGTAGAAAAAAATATTAAGTCTGTATTTAATAACTATTATATTACAAAAACTTTTATAGAAGACATAAAAACTGCTTTTGCTAGTGCTTGAGAAGAAGTTACAGGTGGGGTAAAAATTGAAGATACATATAACTCAACATCCAGAAGTGAAAAAAATAAAAAAGCAAAATATGACGCTTTAGCTAAAAAAATAAGTGATTAAATGTATACTTCGTTAGAAGCAAAAAACCTTGAAAATACTTATATATCTGAAATAAACTTTGATTATAGTGCAAAAGGGTGAAAGATCAGTTATAAATTAATGATTGATTTAAATGGTAATAACACTTATGATGAAAATGAAAAAAGTAATGAGTCTGAAAATAGCGGTTTAGAATATTAAAAAACTTAAAGAAAGTTCAACACAAGATGAAGTTGATGCAAAAAATAAAGAGGTTGGTTGAATGAAAAAAACTCAAAACTTATTGTCATTAGGAATATATAAAATGAAATTATTTATGCAACAATTAGTTTTAACTAATGGAAACGAATGACTAAAAGATGTATTATATGGTTTATTAGTTAATTTTGCTGAAAACGTATTAGAAATGATACCTAACATTAAGACAATGCTTAGTGTTCCGGTAGCATCTTAAATTTTCAATAAATTTGTATTATTGCCATTAAGTAATAAACTTACTGCATCAATAATTAAAATGATAGTTACTTGAGCAGAAGAAAATAAAGATAAAAATGCTATATCAATAATTAATGTCCAATTTTTTATAACTAAATAAGAGTTAAATTAAACTTCAAAGCTCCAATTAATATTGATAGAAGTTTTTTTAAAAAAAATAAAAAAAGTTTGTATTTTTTATTATATCTATGCTATTATGAATAAGTAGTTTTTAAGAAATGGCTTTTTAGCTCAGTTGGTAGAGCAACCGGCTGTTAACCGGTTGGTCGCAGGTTCGAGTCCTGCAAAAGCCGCCATTTTTTATGGCCTGTTGGTGAAGCGGTGAACACACACGGTTTTCATCCGTGCATACACGGGTTCGATCCCCGTACAGGCTACCATATTTTTATTTTTTTGTGGAGTGCTAGCTCAGTTGGGAGAGCTCCTGCCTTACAAGCAGGCGGTCGGCGGTTCGAGCCCGTCGCACTCCACCATTTATTTTACGCTGATGTGGCTCAATTGGCAGAGCAACTGACTTGTAATCAGTAGGTTGTAGGTTCAAGTCCTATCATCAGCACCAGTAAAAAAAATATAAGCAATCTCAACTAATGAGATTGTTTTTTTATGTAAAATATAATTATGTATAAGAGGTAAACTATGAAACAAATGATAAAAAATAGTAGAATAATTTTAATAGCAATTGGAGTCTTTATGTCGTTTTTGGTAAATGTTTTAGCAATGATTTTTTGAAAAACTATTGCAATAAATTTAAACAAGTTTACTCAAGAAGGGTTTGTTTTTACAATGACTTATTTATGTATTATGCTGGGTTGAATTATTGTATATTCATGCCTAATTTTTATAAAAAGAAATCTATCATTTGGTTATATTGGATCAATTATGTCTCTTATTTTTGCAATTCAAATTATTCTTGTTTCATACTTTTTTTTAACATGAATTTTTTGATTACCTTATTGTATTTCAGCAATTGTAACAATTGTTGGTAGTGCATTGATAATTAAAGATAATCGAGAAAATTTATAGAAATAAATATATTTATGATATTATTATTTTGTTGCAATTGTCTCGTTAGCTCAGTCGGTAGAGCAACTGGCTTTTAACCAGTGGGTCATAAGTTCAAGTCTTATACGGGACACCATTAAACCGGGATTGGCGGAATTGGCAGACGCACCAGACTTAGGATCTGGCGTGGCAACACGTGGGGGTTCAAGTCCCTTATCCCGGACCATATATGAAATAATACTCTTGAATTTTTTCAAGAGTTTTTTTATAAAAAATATCATATTTCATACATTTAATGTAATATATAGCAAGGTGGTTTTTATGAAAGAAAAGTTAAAAGAGAAAGTAATAGTTTTTGTTGATTTAGATGGTACAGCGTTAAATTCAAATCATGAATTTAGTAATAAAACTAAAGAGATTGTAAAAAAACTTTATAATAAAGGTCACTTGCTAATACCAATAACTGCAAGAAGTACAAAAGATGCAATTTTTCAACAAGCTGTTAATTTAGGATTAGATAAATTAAAAGGAATAGCCGTTGCAAATAATGGGACACATATTTACGATTTTAAAACTAACTCATTTATAAGAAGTAGCACTATTTCACAAGATATGTTAAAAAAAGTTTTTGAAAAAACTTATGGTAAAATAGGTAAGTACAAAGTTCATTATTTTGCAAATGACAAAACTTATGTTTATGGAGATGGAGAAAACTCTCGATATTGAAGCGATATAATGAAGGTTGATTATAAAATCATCAAATCTTTTGAAGAAATTCATAGAGATATCAATCATCTTACTATTATTTTGGATGAAAAAGTTACAGATGAAGATATTGAGAATTTTTATAAAGATTTTGATTTTGTAAGTCAGCAATTGCAAATAACTCAATATACTCGTAGAGTATATGAGCTTTGTGCAAAGGGTATCAATAAAGGAGAAGCAATACAATATATTTTGAATTATTATAATTATGATGATTCAAATTCTTCTATATTTTGCTTTGGAGATAGTGTTAATGATATACCTATGTTTAAAGTAGCAAAATATCCAGTTGCAATGGGTAATGCTATTGATGAAATTAAGAAGTTAGCAAAGTTTGAGACTTTATCAAATGATCAAAACGGAGTTGCTGACTTCATTGAAAAAAATATCTTAAAAGAAGGAGATTAAAATTATGGCAAAAATAATTAGTACTACTGAGGAATTTAATGCAGAAATTTCAAAACCAAACACTGTTGTTGATTTTTATGCAGATTGATGTGGACCATGTAAAATGTTTGCACCATTATTTGATCAAGTATCACAAGAAGCAACTGATTCAAACTTTATAAAAGTAAACGTTGATGAATTAAGAGAAGTTGCAGATAAATATGAGATTAAATCAATTCCTACAGTTGTAAAATTTGAAAATGGAAATGAAGTAAAAAGAAATGTTGGATCTTTAGGAAAAGATGCATTGTTAGATTTTGCAAAATAAAAAAATGATTAAACTAATTACATTAGATATTGATGGAACATTATTAGGAAAGAAAAAACAAGTTTCTAAAAAAAATATTGAAGCAATAAAAAAAGCAAGAGAATCAGGAATTAAAATATGTATTGCTTCTGGAAGAGCTTTAAATCGTATTGAAAAAATTGCAGAGCAAATTGGAGTTATGGATTCTTTGGAATATGTAATAACTATGAACGGGGCAGCAATTTATAAATACAATCAAAAAAAAGAACCAGAATTAATTAGTGAAACATTATTTTCAAAAAATGATGTTAAATATATTTATAATTGTGCAATGGATAATAGGCTAAATTGTTTTTCTTATTCAAAAGATATTAAAAAGGCCTATGTTATTAAAAATAAAGGACCTTTTATTTGGTTTATGAAAAAGATCTCTAAAAGAAATATTATAATTTATAAACGAGATGAAATGGATGAACAAGCTTACAAAATTATTATCTATGGTAATAAAAAAAGAATAAATAAATGTAGAGAAACATTAGAACTAAAAAAATATGAAATGTTTTCTTGAAGTTATTTATCTGGAAATACAGCAAATATTGAAGTTAACCCAAATGGAGTAGATAAAATGTTTGCTTTACAAAATATTGCTAAATTAGAAAATATTAATTCTGATGAAATAATGTATTTTGGTGATGGAGATAATGATAAAAGAGTTATGCAATGAGCTGGACATGGAGTTGCTATGAAAAATGCTGCTAAACATGTGAAAAAAGTTGCAAATTACATTACAGGACATCACAAAAAATCTGGTGTTGCTCAAATGATTGAAAAATATCTAAATAGTTCTAAAAATGCTTTATAAGCATTTTTTTATTTTTTTTCAACTCAATATTTATTGCACAAAATTGTATTTACTTTATAATAAATTAGACAAGATTTTTTTTGAAGGGAGAATAACTATGAATATGTATGATGTTGTTAATATTAGTCAATATATTATTGAAGAATGACTTGATGTAGTTATTACTCGAATTGAATGATTTGAAAAAATCTTAGAAACTGAAATGCTCCTCCTGAATGCGTAATAAGATAAGATTACGCGATAACAACTTAATATTTAAATCTATAAGAGGAGAAAAAAACGCCAATGAACAAGAAAAATAATATATTGGAAATTCGTAACTTAACAAAAAGTTACGATGGAAAAGTTGTTTTAAAAGGTGTTAGTTTTAACGTCCACGAAGGAGAGTTTATTACTCTATTAGGACCTTCAGGTTGTGGGAAAACCACAACTTTAAACATTATTGGAGGACGTGAAAAACAAGATTTAGGAGATTTATTATTTGAAGGAAAAGACTTAACTCCAATTCCAAGTAATAAACGCCAAATTAACACAATTTTTCAAAATTATGCTTTGTTTCCACATTATGATGTGTATGATAACATTGCATACGGTTTAAGAATTAAAAAAACTAAAGAAGATCTAATAGAACAAGAAGTTATGAGATACATTAAAAAGTTCTCTTTAGAAGGACATGAAACAAAAAGAGTTCATGAATTGAGTGGAGGGCAAAAGCAACGTGTTGCAATTGCAAGAGCTTTAGTTTTGAAACCAAGAATATTACTTTTAGATGAACCAATGTCAGCTTTAGATGTTCAATTAAGAAAAAAAATGCAAGCTGAGCTAAAAGAATTACAAGAAGAAATTGGAATTACATTTATTTTAGTAACTCACGATCAAGAAGAAGCTTTAACTTTAAGTGATAGAGTTGTTGTTATGAATGACGGAAACATCCAACAGATAGGAACTCCAGAAGAAATTTATAATGAGCCAGAAAATAGATGAGTAGCAAACTTTATTGGAGTTTCAAATTTAATTAATGATGGAATGATGGTAAAAGACAATCTTGTAAAATTTGACGGAAAAGAATTTGAGTGTGTTGATAAAGGATATGGTGAAAATCAATCAAATATCGATATAGTATTAAGACCTGAAGATATTAAAATCGGAAAACCTGGGAAAGGATTTTATGATGGCGTTGTAGAAAACGTAACATTTAAAGGTGTTCATTATGAAATATTAGTTGAAGGTGAATTTAGAAAATATAAAATTCACACAACTGAATTCCATGATTTTGACTCAAAAGTTTCAATTAGTTGATCACCAAGCGATATCCATGTAATGTGAAAAGAGATTGATGAATAATCTAGATAAAAACGAAGCTTTATTAGAAGAAAACGAAGCTTTAGATAATAACGAAAACAAAGACAATTTGGATGTCGAAACAGAATTAGAGGCAATCGAAAACATTGAAGCTATCGGAGAATCAGAATTTGTATATCAAAAACCTCCATTAAAAGAAAGAATTGAAAATTTTAAAGTAGTAAAAACTTTAAGAGGGAAAATATGACCAATATTAGTACCATTCTTTTTTGTTATGAGCTTTTTAGTTGTATTGCCTTTAATTGGAATAATTTTATTTGCAATTATTGAACCTTCAGGAAATAGTATAAAATTCAAAGCAAACTTTGAAAACTTTATTAAATTTTTTGCATCAGAAAACATAATGATTGTTTTAGGACTTTCACTTTTGTATGCATTTGCAGCAAGTATTATTTGTGTAACAATGGCCTATCCAGTAGCACTTGTTTTATCACAATTAAAAAATAAATTATTAGCAAAAAATATGTGAGTTCTAGTTACTTTACCTATTTGAATTAGTATGATTTTAAAAATATTAGGTTTAAATAGCTTATTAGAAGTAGTAGGATCATCATTTTTAGGAACGCCAGGAGCAATTGTATTAGGAATGGTTTATATGTTTTTACCATTTGCAATATCTCCAATTTATAACGCATTAGAAAATCAAGATCCAAGCTATTATGCAGCAGCACTTGATTTAAAAGCAAGTAAGTTTAAAGCGTTTTGACATATAACATTTAGACAATCATTACCAGGAGTATTTGCAGGATTTACATTAGTAATTGTACAAGCTTCAACTTCTCTATTGATTGTTCGTTATATGGGAGATGGAAAAATCAGTTTAATAACTTCAATTATTGAAAATTACTTTTTCAAAGGAACTGATTTTGGGTTTGGAGCAGCGGTTGCTGTTATTCTAGCGTTATTATTATTTGCAATTATGGGGTTAATGAAATTAATCTCTAATAAATTTGAAGTAAGGGGGTCAAGAAAATGAAAAAACTCTTCAAATCAAGTTACTTCGCTTTAATTTTATTATTCATTTATATTCCCATTTTTGTAATGATATTATTTTCTTTTAACTCAGGAAATAGTGTTAGTGAATGAAATGGATTTAGTTCAAAATGATATAAAACATTTTTAGAAAACTCACCATTTGTTAAATCGATAATAGTTTCATTATTTGTAGCAGTTGTTTCAACAATTATTTCAATAGTAATTGGAGTAATGGCTGTAATTGGTTTATCAAAAATGAAAATAAAAACTTCAAATCGTTGAGTTAGAATAGCAAATATTCCATTAGTAAATGCAGATGTAATTACAGCTGTTGGATTAATGTTATTTTTCATATTTGCAGGATTAAAGTTTGGAATATTTTCATTAATTTGTGCACACGTTTCATTTAACGTACCATATGTTATCATTACAGTTCTACCATTTATGAATAGAATTGATAAAAACTTAATTGATGCATCAAAAGACTTAGGAGCTGCAGGAACAAAAACTGTTAGAAAAATTGTTTTACCAATTTTACTACCTTCTATAATTACTGCAACTGCTATTTGTTTTGCAATGAGTTTTGATGATTTTATTATCTCTTATTTTACAGGTGGAGATCAAACTAACGTTTCTACATTTATCTATACAGCAAAAAGAATGCAACCATACATAAATGTATTTGGAGTGTTTTTAGTTTTAGTAACAGTTTTAGTTGTTTTACTTTGAAATGGTTATCAAATCATTAACAATAAAGCAAAAACTAATAAAGAACTTATTAAAAAAGGTGATTACAAAATTAAAATGAGAAATGCTTTACAAAATAAAATTAATATTTTGCAAGCATCAATTGAAACGGAATTAAAAACAAGAAAAAGTAAAAGTGTTGTAAAGTGAACTAAATTTAAAATACTAGATTTACATTTAAAAATTAAAAGAAATAGAAGTTTTAATTCCAAAATAAGTAAGTTAGAATGAAAAGTGGCTTTACTAAATGAAGAAATAGCAGAATCAAAACGTCTAACAACAATTATTACTAAATTGAATGAAAAAAAATTACAATTACAATCAAAAATAGAAAAAATTAATAATATTAAAAAGTCTGAAAAGCTTCAAGCTGTTATTTATAAAATCGATAAAAAACTTGATAAATATCAAAAAGAAGTTGATTGAATTAAAGAAAGAGAATTAGCTGACAAACAAAAAGCGATTGAAATAGGAAATGAAATTAATGTTCTTAATAAAGAATTCTTAGTTTTAACTCAAGAAGACAAAGATTATCAATGATATAAAGACAAAATTAATAGTTTAACAAAAAAACAACAAGAATTAAATGAAGGAAGAAATATTGCAAAACTTCGTGAAACAATTCAAAAATTACAATCAATGAAAGAAAAAAGTGTTGAAAGTATCGAAAAAACTTATCAAGAGTGATTAGCTCAAAAAAAATTAGTATTAAAACAAGTTTCAATCGTTGAAAGTTTAGATAAAAAACTAAATAATCTTAAAATAGCAAATGCAAGTGATGAACAAATCAATAATTTGGTTGCTTTAAGAAATCAAAAAGTAAGTGAAGTAAAAGAATTATATAGTGCAAAAATTCAAAAATTACAAACAAAACTTAATTCTTTAAATGATGAATTAAACAAAAAAAGAGAAAAATACTTTCCAGATGTTACAGCAGAAGGTTATGTTTCAAAGAGAGCAAGTTGATTTCAAAGAAGTTGAAAACGTCTTGGTTTAGGAGTTTTATTAGTAGGTTCATTTGGACTACTAACAACAGCTTATATTAAAAACAATGTTTATGACTTAGTAATTGGAAACTGAGGAAGTTATATTGATCCAACTCTAATTACTGATTTTGAAAAAGAAAATAATGTAAAAATTAATTATCAACAATTTGATTCTAATGAAACACTATATAATAAAACTTATACATTTAGTTATGACATGATGGTACCAAGTGACTATATGGTAAAAAAATTAGCACAAGAAAATAAATTACAAAAATTAGATTGATGTAAAATTGATGTGTTACAAACACCAAAAAATGTTCAAGGACTACCAAATAGTTGTCCAAAAGATCAAAGAACCGATTTTGACGAAAACTTTGATAAAATTGATGATACTTTAGTAGAAGTTTTAAATAAAACAGTTATTGCTCCAGATGATACTCCAATCTTAAATTATGGTATTCCATGAATTTGAGGTGATGTTAGAATGGTTTGAAATTTAAATAATGATAAAGTAGTAGAATTGTTAAAAAACAAAAATATTTATGATCAAGACGAACAAAAAGAAGGTCAAGAAAACTTAGTAACTCATGAAGAAAATTTAAGTTGAGGACTTTTATGAGAAGCTGCTAATGCTGGAATGGATGTAAAAGTAAATAGTGACCCAAAAAACGTATTTATGTTTGCTTTTGAAAAACTATTTGGACAAATTATGGCAATGCCCCCATCTGAAGAAAATGGAAAATTATCTAAACAAGAACAAATTGATAAAGCTGAAGTTGAAGTAAAAAGTTTAGTTTCACACAAAAATGTTGGACTTTATGGAGATGAAATTGTTGATAAAATTGCTAAAGGAGACTTTGACGTTGCTGTTGTTTATAATGGTGATGCACTTTATTCACATACAAGTGATTATGAGTCTGAAACTGAAGATGGAGAAGAAGATCAAGAAGAACCAAATTCAGAAGAATCTGATGGAAATGAATCAACTAGTGATGATTTAAAAATTACTCATAAAATTGATGGAGGTAATCCTGATTTAAACTCAATTTCACTAATACCTGGAGGTTTAGCAGAAGATAAAGTTTCAGAAGAAAAAGGTGTAAGACAAAGCACTAATATTTGAAGTGATAATTTAGTTTTGAGTGCCGATAATAGAAATTTAGATTTATCTTATAAATTTATTAACTTTATTTTTACAAGAGAGTCACAAGAAAGAATTGTTGAAGAAACAGCTTCATCAACACCTCTAAGTTACTTAATTGAAAATCCTCCATATGAGGGAGAATTAGCAAAATGGTTTAAACCTACAAATAAGGGAGAACCTTTTGATTTAGACAAAGTATGAGATAACTACATGGTTGATAAATTTAACAATATAATAGCAACAAAAAACTAGGTAACTTGAACATCTAAAATAAAATTGACAGTAAAAAAGTACTTTTATTGTTAAAATTTTATTGAAAGGTGTTCTTTTTATATGGCCACCTTCAAAGAGATATATCAATTTTTTTATATTTTGATACTTAAAAATGATAAATAAATGTTTTTAAAAATACTTATGTTATAAAGATTTATAAAATATGTATATTTTTTTATTTGGCAGTTTGAAGGTTGTGTATATATTTAGAAGCTTTTGGAAACAACTAACGCATTTAAAAAACTACAAACATAATAAGCACAATGGAAAATATGAATTAATTCAAAAAATTAATAGATAAAAAAATGCAAAGCTTAAAAAAATAACTGACCAAAAATAGAGAATTTGGTTTTAAAAAGTTTAATAAATTAATGGATAATTTATAAGAAAAATAATTAATCATAAATAAATATAATTATAAATGTAACGTTTTTTTTATGTAAATTTCTCTATATAACTCGAACTAGTAATTATTGTGATAAAAAGAAATAAATCTGATTATGACTCGAAAATATACATAAATAGGACTTATCTTATAAAAGATTTTTTTTAAATAATAATAAATTTATGGATGCCTAAAATAAAAAATATTTTTAATAATATAGAGATTATTGTAAGTCAAGCAAAAATCACTGGAATTATATGAATATTTAAATTTTATTCAATAATCACTATAAAAAAAATTTATGGAAAACAAAAAGAAAGTTAAACAATAACTAACGGTCTTGACCATGTTAATAGAAATTAATCTTTTTATCACAAAAATAAACTGTGAGTTATATATATTACTTACGTACCTTTCGATAAAAAAGTTCTTAATTAAGTGTTATAAAAAATGCTGGTATTAAATTTATATTAGGTGATTAAATATCTTTAAAAACGATTTAGATATTATAAAACAAGCACTTGAAAAAGCTTGTTTTATAGAATAGATATATTTAAAACTTATTATTAATTCTGATAATAGAAATCAAAATACTTCTATTGTTGTTAAAAGATGCGCTAAAAAAACGACATCATAGTATCAATATATAGACCAAGAAGTTCAATTGATAATGCAATACGCGAAACTTTTTCTCATTCTTTTTCGAAAAAGAATGAGAAAAAATTCT
Organism: Spiroplasma gladiatoris; assembly: GCF_004379335.1. Lineage (NCBI taxonomy): Bacteria > Bacillati > Mycoplasmatota > Mollicutes > Entomoplasmatales > Spiroplasmataceae > Spiroplasma > Spiroplasma gladiatoris. The sequence continues at coordinate 176,959 of NZ_CP038013.1, forward strand.
AAAACAAAACAGCTATGATTATTTAAAATTATAATTGAGAATTACATAAAATTTTACAATAATACAAGAACAATAATAAACATAATAGTTCTTCAGTATATCTTATTTAGATCGTATCGAAACAAATAATAAAGTTCATAAATATTGAAGTATTTTTATAAAATACATTTTGTATACTTGATAAAGTATATTTATTGTTAAATATATGTAATGTTTATTTTTATTTTAAATAGAATTTTAAATTTTTTGTAACTTGTTTTGCGATATTTGACAAATTGACAAAAAACTATAATTTTTTTATTTTAATTTAAAATTTTTTTACATTTATAAGATATTTATATCTAACAAACACCAACGATTGCAAAGTGAAATTTGTATATATTTTTTTTCTGCAAAAATTTTTGTTGTAGTTTGATTTATATTAAAAGCATTGACAAAATAAGTTATATGTTTTTTATTTTCGCGCTTGTAGTTTTTAAGTTTTTGAAGTTTTATTTAAATTTGGTATCATTTTTAATTGATATATAACAATCAATAATATAACCTGTTTTTACATTCTTTATAACACTCCAATAAGCAATTTGTTCATTTTCATATTGCAAATATCTGACATTTATTACATATAGTTCGCTTTAGTCATATTTAATTCATTGTCTATTTACAAAATTAGTTATTTTTTCTACTTTATTATCATTCGGTTTAATCATTCTTTTTAGTCCGACTTTTAATTTATCTACTAAAAAAACTCACATATTTATAAATCAATGAGTTTGTTGCTACACATCCGTACATCATTTCCCCTTATTTTCATATTCTAAGTTATTTATAACTATTGTTGGTATTAAAAGATATGTTTTGAATAAAATTAACAAATTTTTGATTAAACTTATAAATAAAAATAATTTCACTTTTTTACCAATCTATAATAATATATTGAATAGTTTGTAATACGCAGCTCAAAAAATCAGCTTATAAATTTTTTGTTATTTGCAATATATAAGTATTTTAAATCTTTCTTTTTCTAAACTATTATGAAAGCAAATTATTTTTTAAAATTTTGAAGTTCTTTTCTTAGAACTTCCAATTATTATCGACCAACTACACTTAATAGCACATTTGTCCAAATAATCCTTATTAAAGTCTTTTTAACTATTCTATCTCTTGTTCTTTATAACCTAAAACTTAATTTCTAGTTGCTGAGTATGATATTTATATTTTTTTGCTGATTTTTTTGAGTGTTTGTTTTTCAATCCATTTTTTACCGCTTATGCTTTTTTTAAAATATACTTTTTTTATTTATTCTTTTGTAATTTAGTATAAAAAATCACTTATGCTTAGATTATATTAGATTTCTTTATTTTAACTTTATTAATATTAGATTATAGTAAATTTATTTTTAATGTCTTTTTTACTATAAATATTAATCTCCCAAGGTAAATAGTATAATTCACTTTTTAATTATTATTATATTTTCTACTACTTTTATTGTTTGAACTTTTTGTCTTTGACTTTTGGTATATAAAAACAACCTTTATATAAAAACTAGTTATTTAAATTATTTTAAATAACTTGGTCTTTTAAAGGTTGTCTATTCTATTTCTTGTTTACATATTCTTTTTCAAACTCAAACTTATTTTTATTATTTTAATAAAGCTTTTTATTGTTTATAAAATTTTTTAAAGAAAATTATTAATTACAGCTTTAAGAACTATTCTAAAGTTTTAACTTTATCTAAATATGTGTTTGCAAGTCAATTGTCTACATCGTTTCTACTACTTGAATAAACTTCTTTTTCTATAATGGCATCTTTTGATGAATTATCTCTTAAAAAGTTTAAAGCTCTAGTTAAATGTTCACTTAAATAAGCAGAAGATCTAATAAATGGAAAAATACGTTTATTATCTAAGTTATAGTGCTCTAAAAATGAACCTATTATCATAGGTGCAACATGTCACCATATAGGAAAACCTAACAATATATAATCATAATTATTTATATATTCTGGATATTCTTTCATTTTTGGTCTTAAGTTATTTACCGCTTCATTTCTTGCATCTTTTGATAATTCTGAGTAATTTGAAGAATATGGTAATTCTCTTTCAATTTTAAATGTTTTTACATCAAGTTTGTTTGCGATATAATTTGCCATAGTTTCAGTGCCATTCGATCAAGAAAAATAAACCACAATTGTTTTTGATTTTGTATTTTCATTTATTTTGTTGTCAAATTCGTTATTTATATTAGATGTAGAACAACTAACGGTACCAATTGATAAATTGGAAATTAGCGCGATACTAAATACTCATTTTAAAATTTTTTTCAAAAATACCTCCTTATATATAAAGTTTAAATATTTTAACTTTATAATATAATGATAAAACATTAGAGCAACACTAATGCAATACAAATTTATATTAAATTAAAATTTTTTGAAAAATTTTAATTTTATTTTTTAAAAATTCTATTTGATCATCAATATCTTTTCGCATTTTTATTGCTAATTTTAATTGTTTATCTATTATTTTAAATCTTTCTAACATTGTAGTATCGCCTTGCTCTATAAGTTGCAAATATCTTTGAATATTTTTTAGGCTAAGTTTTGTTTTTTTTAAGCAAATTACAAGTTCTATAAATCTAAGATCTTTTTCTTCTACATAACGATATCCATTAGCATCTCTTTTAAAACAACTTAAAATATTTTTTTTATCATAATATCTGAGTGTATGTTCAGATATAGAATATCTTTTTGAAATATTATTTATATAATATTTTTTATTCATAAAATCACCTATTAAAAATATAGCATATAAAATAAATTTTTTTAATAAATTGTATTGACTTAGAGCAACTCTAATGATTTATTATATAAATAATTACAAATGCGTAATTAGGAGGAAAAATTATGAAAAAAATCAAATTAAATGATGGTAATGAAATGCCTTTTATATCTTTTGGTACATATCAAATAACAGATTTAGAACTATGTGAAAAAGTTGTTTTAAATGCTTTGGAAGTAGGATATAGGGCAATTGACACCGCACAAAGTTATTTCAACGAAGAGGCTATAGGTAATGCCCTAGAAAAAACAAATGTTGCAAGAAAGGACATATTTTTAACTACAAAAATATGAATTAGTAATTATAATTACAATAAAACAATTGAGTCATTTTATAATTCTTTAAAAAAATTGAAAACAAATTATATAGATTTAGTTTTAGTTCATCAACCTTTTGGTTATTATAGAGAAGCGTTATCTGCACTTTTAAGTCTTAAAAAGTTAGGTTATATAAAATCAATAGGTATATCAAATTTTTACGATGATAAATTGGCTGATTTATGCTTATTTAATAATAGCGATTTTATTCCAGTTATTAATCAAATAGAAGTGAATCCATTTTTTCAAAGAGACAAAACAATAGAAAATAACATAAAATATGGTGTAAAACCAATGGCATGAGCTCCATTTGCTGAGGGAAAAAATGATATATTTAATAACTCAGTATTAAAAAAAATTGCAAACAGACATAACAAATCAGTAGCACAAGTTATTTTAAGATGATTATACGAACAAGACATCCCATTTATCACAAAAAGTATTAATATCGAAAGAATGAAAGAAAATATTTCTATATTTGATTTTAGTTTATCTAACGAAGATAAAGAACAAATCAAGTCTTTAGATAAAGGGGTTTCTCAGTTTTTTAATCATAATGATATTGATGGTGTTGAAATGATATATTCGTTAGTGAAAAAGAGAAATGAAATTAAGTAGTTAAAATTGTTTTGTAAATTAAACATAAATGAATTAAAAAAGCAAATTGAGTAGGATTGTCGAAAATTAGTCTTTTATATTAGAAAAAAATTTAAAAATGATTCTCATAAGAAAATGAAAATTAAAATAATGCAAGTAAAAATACTTTAAAATATTTAATATACTTTGTAAACCTAAATTAGAGTTTAAATATCGATCTAGTTTTATAAGAACTAAAATTGAATAGAACTTTTAGATAAATAAAAAACTATAACAAAGTTAATACAAACAGCGTCAGGTTTTGATTTGATTAGAAAATAAATTTTGGTAAATAAAAGTATTAAGGTATCTAAAAAATACTTAGAAAAGATAGACATTTATCAAGCTATTCATTTTAAGGAAAATTTTTATAATAGTAATGATTTGATTAAATAACTTATTAAATATCTAATCTTATTGGTTTAATTTAACTAAATCTAAGTTTTTTATAATAAAAATATAATTGGATAGATAAATAAATTTTTTTTGCATTATATGTAGGTGAATTTTAAATTGAAAAAAGTTTTTACAATATATAATATATATTCCAAATATATAAAAAAAATTACTTTTGAACATCTAAAATAAAATTGACAGTAAAAAAGTACTTTTATTGTTAAAATTTTATTAAAAGGTGTTCTTTTCATATGGCAAAACAATGATCAAAAAACGAAAAAATTAATATTATTGAAGAATCTAAAAAAATTAGAATAACAGATGCTGCATTAAAATATGATGTTAGCACAAGTACAGTCAAAAGATGAAAAGCAGAACTTAAAACTAAAGGTGAAGGCTCTCTTGAATGAGGGAACAAAATTCAAATAAAAAGAAATATTAAGAAATTTAAATCTCATAATTGAATTTTTAAGGACCTTGACAATATGACAACAGAAGAATTAAGAGAAGCTTTAAAATTGGAACGAGCTCTAAAAAAGCATTTGGCGAAGACAACTAAGGAAAATTACTTCGCTATTTTTAATAGTTCAAAAAAGTTTACTTCAACATTAATTTGTAAATATTTAGGCGTTTCAAGATTTAGTTATTTAAAATGACTAAAAAGTGGAAAACCTATGAATAAAACTACAATCAAGTTCTTGCTATAAAAATCAAACTTATTTTTTATTTGTTTAAAAAACGTTTAGGTTACAACATGATAACTTTACTTTTAAACAAATATTTTAATCAAAACTTAAAACCATGAGTAGTTTATAGATATATGAAATTCAATAATTTAAAAGCAGTTTGAAAAAAAGAGTGCCAAAATATGACAAATCTGGCTTTGAGATATGAAAACTTATTGAATAGGAATTTCAATTCAGATTGTTTAAATCAAAAATGAGTTACAGATGTAACTTACATAAAGATAGCCTCAGGAAATGCATAATTATTTGTTATAAAAGATTTATATAATTCAGAAATTGTTGATTAAAAATTATCTAACAGTCCTAATGGTAAATTATGTTATAAAAACCTTATCTCCGCAGTCAAAAAGAGAGGTGCTCCTGATATTATTCATTCTGATCAAGGTAGTCCTTATACCAATGAAACTTGAAAAGTTTATGTGATGAAAACAAGATAAGTATATCCATGTCAAGAAGAGGTAACTCTCCTGATAACGGAGTGTGCGAATCTTTTTTTGAACAATAAAAAATGAATGTATTTATACTTATAAAATAAAAGAGTGAAATTATTCAAATATCTATACAGTAATTTCAGATTATATTGATTATTATAATTATGTTAGATTTATGTTGAAACATAAAAAAACTCCATACGAAATTCGTATGGAGAAAGTACCTTTTTAATGTCAATTTTAATTGACAAGTTCAAACTAGTTTTTTTTATTTGCATAAAAAAATATGTTTTTTGTTATAATTATTTTTGTAATGGTACCATAGCCAAGAGGCTAAGGCATGGGACTGCAACTCCCTGATCGTCGGTTCGACTCCGACTGGTACCTCCATTTAAAAAAACAATAGAGAATTAATTTCTCTCTTTTTTATTATTTTTAGCAAATGTTATTAAAGTGTTATATAATCAAACGGCAATTAGTTAGTTGTAAAGCCAATTATTAACTTTATTAACATTATTAAAGTATTTCTTGAAAAAAAATTTAAAATAAATAAAAAAGTTCAACAATTTTCAAATTTGTTGTTATAATAATAATTGTCAATTTTAAATTAATTGCCAAAAACAAAAAAACTATATTATAATAATTTTGGTTTTACTAGATATGCGCCTTTAGATCAATTGGATAGATCGTTTGACTACGGATCAAAAGGTTAGGGGTTCGAGTCCCTTAAGGCGCGCCAATATTAGAAAATCGAATATTATAATAAAAGTTGTAATATTCATTATATTTCGGGAAGTGGCTCAGCTTGGTAGAGCATTCGGTTTGGGACCGAAGGGTCGCAGGTTCGAATCCTGTCTTCCCGACCATTATTTTACAATTTTATATTTTATTATATATGGGCCCGTAGCTCAGCTGGGAGAGCACCTGCCTTGCACGCAGGGGGTCGACGGTTCGATCCCGTTCGGGTCCACCATATATATGGCGGGGTAGCTCAGCTGGTTAGAGCGCTCGGCTCATACCCGGGAGGTCAAGAGTTCAAGTCTCTTCCCCGCTACCATATATTATTTTATTAATGGACCTTTAGCTCAGTTGGTTAGAGCATCCGGCTCATAACCGGATGGTCATTGGTTCGAGTCCAATAAGGTCCACCATAATTTGACTCTAAGCGAATTCGCAAATTATGTGGGACAATTTGAAATTTAGTAACGGAAGATTACCCAAGCCTGGCTGAAGGGGTCGGTCTTGAAAACCGAGAGTCGGGGAAACCCGAGCGGGGGTTCGAATCCCTCATCTTCCGCCATTCACCGCGGGGTGGAGCAGTTGGTAGCTCGTCGGGCTCATAACCCGAAGGTCGTAGGTTCAAGTCCTGCCCCCGCAACCATTTTGGCCCCATAGCGAAGTTGGTTATCGCGCCTCCCTGTCACGGAGGAGACCACGGGTTCGAGTCCCGTTGGGGTCGCCATTTTTATTGGTTTTGTAGCTCAGTTGGTAGAGCAGTTGACTGAAGCTCAACGTGTCGGCGGTTCAATTCCGTCCAAAACCACCATCAATTTTAAAAAATAATAAATGTCGTAAAGGCATTTTTTTTATTATTTATTTAAATTTATAAAAACTTTTTTATTTTTTTAACACTATAAATAAACACTTTTTTTAACATTTTTTTATTAATAAAAATTTATAAACTTGTAATTAAAACCATCTAATATAAAATAATTAAAATAGTATTTTTAGTTAGGAGTATATATGAAAAGATTATTATCTATAATGGGTGGAGTTGGATTAATATTTTTTACATCAAGTAATGCAATATCATGTGGATTTAAAATAAGTAACAATAATTCTTCTAAAAATACAGATAATAACAAAAGTGATGATGGTTTTGATTATGGAGAAGTCAAACCAGGTGTTCCCAGTTCAGAAGATGATAATTTGGATCCAGGTAGTGGTGGAATCAAAGATGAAGATGATGAAACCAAAACTAGTAAAGAAAAATTTATTTTAAATAAAAACAAAGGTAATATCTATGTTGATACTTTCTCTTTAGAACAAATTGCATTAATTGATAATTATGCAAAAATTCAAAATTACCCAAATAGTATTCCAAAAAAAGTAATTTTTGATAATGAAGAAGATAAAGAAAAAGTAACAATTAAAATTGAAAAAGACATTATTAAAGCAAAAGTTCGTAAAGAACTTGATACAAAAACAATTTTACCTATTAAATTTAGTTTAAGCTGTGTTGATGGAAGTAAAGCTAGTTTTACTTTAAACGTACAAGCAAAGCAAGTTGATTTAAATGAATTACAAAATAAAACAAAAGTTAATTTTTTTGTTGGAGAATATGATGAATATAATCAACCTAAAAACATTGGTTATGATAGTAATTATTTTGGGGATATTAATAATTTTGATTATAAAAAATTTTTAAATAAATACATTGAATTTAATGGTATTAGTATCTTAGATGAAGATGTAATAACTCAAATTGTAGAAAACGAAACTTATAATAAAGGTAAAAATTTAGAAATTGTTATTGCAGCAAAACCAAATCAAGAAGTGCAAAGATTAAAACCAAACTCTGCTTTAAAATTATCAATTAATTCTAATGTTGATCCAATTGATTACTTTGCTAAAGATGAAATTGAAGTTAATGTTTTTAGAGGGACTTATGAAGAAATTTCTAAAAAAGGTATAAAAACCGGAGATGAACAAGGCATAAAAGCACTAATTTTTGAACAATTAATGAGTGGCAATACTCCTTATAAATTTTTACATAAATTAAGTTCTGATAAATATGCAAAAATGACTACAAGACTTTTATCTTCTGCTAAACTAGAAAAAACAGAAAATACAAAAGGAAAAATTATACTAGACATGTCTCAATTTGATAATGTTTTTAAAGGTAACTTAACAATAAATTACAAACTTATTGAAGAAACTAGAATAAGTTTATTTGAAGAAGTATATGATAGTAAAAACAAAAAATATAAAAAATATGACATTGATGAAGCTATATTGAAAAATCCAGATGAAGCAAAAATTAAAGAAGCTAAAAAACAAATTTATAATAAATTTAGCTCCAATTTTAGAGAAAGAGTCTCTTTAGAAGAATTTACTGAATTTACTAGATTTAGTAAACAAAAAAAAGAAACAGGATTTGAAAAGATATTTAAAAAACAGTTTAGTGAATATTGAGCGGGATATGGAAAATTTAATGGTGATCAAGAATACAAATTAGAAGTCCTACCTGGTTCAAAGGTTTTATATGGACATTATGCTAAAACATTTTGAAATTACATTAACACATATGACACAAAAAACGATAAAGGTAAATGAGAGGTTGTTGTAAAAGATCAAATCTCTGGTCTAGTGAATCAAGACAAATGGGTTAAACAAGGTGGTGGAACATCTGGGTCTGATTTTTATGGTTATGAAGGTGGATTTAATGATGAATATACCGAAGGTCTTGGATGATGAACAAAATCTTTATCAAATGAAGACCAAGAACCAAAAGAAGACAATGGTTGTGTACAAACAGGAGAATATAACGAAGGATTTCCAATACTGAAAATTAATTATTTAATAAAGCAATACTAATTTTTTATATATAAAAGAAGTTTAAAGGTAAGTTCTTTTATGTTTTTTTAAAACTTCTTAATTTATTTACATAATTTAAAATCCTAAATTATTTTAAAAAACTTACCATTTTTTTTATTTTTTACTATACAATAATTTAGGACATTATTTTTGTCACAAAGAAAGGTTATTCTGCAAATGTTAGACTATACAATATTTTATTTAAAAAATAAGTTAAATAAAAATACAATAAAAAAACTTTTAAAAAAAGATTGTAAATTCTTGGCAGATAACTTATAATAATTATTGTTTTCGGAGCATAGCTCAGTTGGTTAGAGCGCACCCCTGATAAGGGTGAGGTCGGTGGTTCAAGTCCACTTGTTCCGACCATTTATTGAAATTAATAAGCACTTTCTCCAAGAAAGTGCTTTTTTTATAAAGGAGTTATAATGAGTGTTAGTGAAGTAAATAATCTTGAAGATTTTAATACTAATAACGTCAAAAAAAAGAATAAAGTAAAGAGGCGGTTTTTTGCTACAGGTAAATGATATAAAATCGCTTTAACTTTAATCTTGTGATCTGTATTGCAAGAAATTTTAATGGCTTCAACAGATTTAATTGATAATGTATTTGTAAATCATTTATATGAACATCAAGTTGAAGGATTTCAAGATTTAATAGATTACATTAAGGGTACAGGATGAACTCAAAACATGACAACTGAAAAGCTTAATTCTGTAGGATTACAAAGTTTAGCAGGTTATGCATTGGATGGAATAAATTACACACCAGGTCAAATTGGTGTAAATGCAGTTAGTGCTAGTAACCAATTATATATAATAATGTTTGCAATGGTTTCTGGATTTTGTTATGGTTCTGGAATTTTTAGTGCTCAATATTTTGGAGCTGGTGAATATCAAAAACTAAAACATATAACATGTCTAAAAATGTACTTAACTTTATTTATTACTTTAATATTTGCAATAATTGGAATTGGTGGTATTACTAAGTATTTTATTGGCTTTACAACTCATCCTGATTATCAAAAAGATGCTTTACCACCAAAAACCAAATTGAACGAAACTTCTAGCTCACAAGAAATTAAAGAAGTATTTGAATATATTCAAAATAAAGTAGCTATTTTAGCAACAAAACAAGGAGATAAATATTATAAAATAGTATCTTTAAGTTATCCTTTACTTGTAATTAATCAAGTAGCAACAACTGCTTTGAGAGAAACTAGAAGACCATTTTATTCATTCTTTATGTCTTCAATATCTTTGGTTGCAAATGCTTTATGTAATGTATTTTTAACAGCACCAACTTTTATTCCAAATTTTACAGGTTATGGAGTTGTTGGAGCTGCTCTAGGAACTGTTAGTTCTAGAATCTTACAATCAATTTTTATACTTGTTTTATTAGGAATTAAAAAATTTGAATTTATTCCAAGTATAAAACACTTTAAAATTCCTAAATATATACTTAGAATTTCTTTAATTAAAAGTTTACCAATATTATTAAATGAAACTTTATTTGCATTAGCGCAAGTTGTTCAAGTTAAATTAAGAGCTCAATATTCTGCAGATTCATTATCAGCAAATGCAATGTATGAAACTATGTTGATGGCGTTTTTCTCACCAATGTATCATGGGCTTAACGCTGGTATTTCTACCTTAGTAGGAAATGAATTAGGAGCTCAAAACTTTAAAAAAGCTAAATATAATGCAAAACATTTAATGCGGCTAAGCTTTATGATTGCTTGTGGATTTTTAGTTATCTTTGCTGGTTTGTCATGAGTGATACCAAAATTAATATTTCCAAATACAACTCCAGAAGGAATTAAAATTGGAGAGTGAATGGTATTTATTTATTCAATGACTTATCCAGTAATATTAATGAATACTTGTGTATACTCCATACTTCGAGCCGGAGGTAATGTTGTTAGAGCCTTTTTAATGGATTCTGCTTTCAATTGAGTATTTCAAATTCCAGTATTATTTATATTAATTCATTACAATTTATTTAATAATCCAAATGGTTTTATAAATTTAAATATTATCTATATACATTTAATCGTATGTATGTTTGAAGTATTTAAGTTAGTTCCTTCAATGATATTTTATTTTAGAGGAAAATGACTAACAAGTATTATTGATGAAACTAAATTTAAACATAAAAATGTTCCAAAAGATTTAATTAATAAAGAATCTATAAACATTGAAAATAAAGAATTAAATAATAACAAAAAAATAGAAAAGTAAGATACTTTTCTATTTTTTTGTAATATTAAGATATAATAAAAAAAGATTTTAAATAGAAAAGAGGTGGTATTATGAGCATTCCTTCCGCCAGGGACAAAAAAACTTTTAAAAGCATTATATTTAAAAAGAGCGCTCATAATAGACACCCTTTATTTAATTGTTGTTAAATTACTAAAGAGCTCTCTTTAAGAAAGGGAGAACAATGGAAAAAGTTAATAAAAAGATTTCTAAAGAAGTTAGAAATAATACAATCAAAAATTCTTTGACAGTTTTTTCAAAACTAGATCAAGAAAAAATTTTAAATAAGTTTGAACTTGAACAGTTTGGGCTAAGAGAAGAAGAAGTTGAAAAACAAAAAACAAAATTTGGAGAAAATAAATTAAATTCAAAAAGATTTAATTTTCCAATTGTTTTTTTAAAATGTTTTTTTAGTCCTTTTAATCTAATTCTTATCATTATTGATATTTACAGTTTTTATAATTTTTTTAGCCAAGAAGTTGCAGAAAGAGATTCATTTGACCTTGCAGGAGCATTAATTGTTTTAATTATGATTCTATTAAGTGGAGGTATTACATTTTTACAAGAAATAAGATCTTTTTTTGTTATTAGAAAAATGACTTTTGATGATAAAAAATTAACTCATGTAATTAGAAATACTGATTTTAGTGTTAAAAAAATTGATAATGCTAACTCTGTTAAATTAATTAAAGAAGCAGAAGCTATTGATACAGAAGAATTGGTTCCAGGTGATTTAGTTTATTTATCAAATGGTGATTTAATACCAGCTGATATTAAAATTGTTTGATCAAACAATTTATATTTAAACCAATCATCACTAACAGGAGAATCTTTTCCAGTATTAAAAAAAGAAGATAACGCAAAAAAAGAATATTTAGAGTTTGAAAATATTTGTTTTACAGGAACTGATGTAATTTCTGGATCTGCACTTGGAGTAGTTATATCAACTGCAAAAGAAACTTATTTTTCAACAATAAACGATAGAGTTACTGAAAAAAGACCTAAGTCATCTTTTGATAAAGGTGTTAAAAAAATTACTTTATTATTAATATCATTTATGTTAGCAGTAACTCCAATTGTATTTTTAGTTTTTGGATTAAGAGGTTGAGGTCAAACAGGAGTTTGATTAGATGCTACATTATTTGCAATATCAATTGCTGTTGGTCTTACTCCTGAAATGTTACCAATTATAATTACTGCCAACTTATCTAAAGGTTATACAAAAATTAAAAAACAAGAAGTACTTGTTAAAAATTTAAATGCAGTTCAAAATATGGGAGCAATCGATATTCTTTGTACTGACAAAACAGGAACAATCACAAGTGGAGAAATTCATTTAGATCGTGTAATGGATTTTAACGGAAGCAAAAATCAAGTTGTTAATAATTTATTATATTTAAATAGTTATTTTCAAACAGGCTTTCAAAGTCCTATTGATCAAGCGGTATTGTTAACTGATAAAATCTTAAAACCAAATATAGAAGAATACACAAAGGAATGAGAAGTACCTTTTGATTTTAATAGAAAAATGTTATCAGTAATTTTATCTAAGAATGAACAAAAAGAAATATTTACAAAAGGTGCTATTGAAGAAGTAATGGCAATTTGTAATAGAGTCTCAATTCAAGGTGAAATTATTGAAATTACTGAAGAACACAAAAATAAAATTAGGAATCGTGTTACAGATTTAAATAAAGATGGATATCGAGTTGTTGGAATAGCTCATAACTATTTACAAGATGAAGATATTGAAGAAGATCTTGTTTTTATGGGATTTGCAACTTTCTTTGATGAACCAAAATCTACATCAAAAGAAATAATAAAAACTTTAAAAACTCGTGGAATTGATACAAAGATTTTAACAGGAGATAGTGAAATAATTACAAGAGCTATTTGTAAAAAAGTGGACTTTAGTATTTCAAAAATTTATACAGGTAAAGAAATTGAAGAAATGAATGATACACAATTACAAAGAGCTGTAAAAGATGCTAATGTTTTTGTGAAATTAAGCCCACTTCATAAATCTTTAATAATCTCAACTTTAAAAGAACAAGGACATGTTGTTGGATTTATGGGTGATGGAATAAACGATGCACCAGTTTTAAGAAATTCCGATGTTGCTATTTCATTTATTGATGCATCAAATATCGCACAAGATGCAGCAGACATTATCTTGGTAAACGACTCATTGATGGTTATTGATACAGCTGTTCATGAAGGAAGATCAAGTTTAGCAAATATTTTAAAATATATAAAAGTTACTATAGCATCAAACTTTGGTAATGTATTAAGTGTATTAGTTGCATTATTTCTAACTAACGTTGAACCAATGCAACCAATTCATTTGTTATTGCAAAACTTATTATATGATATTGTTATGTTTGCGTTTATTTTTGATAAAGTAGATAAAAAATTTACAGATTCACCAAGACCGCTTAAAACCAAAAACATAATTTGGTTTACCGTCATAAATGGACCTGTAAGTTCTATATTTGATATATCAACATTTTTAGTTCTTTTATTCGCATTCAAAGCACAAGTTGGAGTTCCATTTGGAATGCAAACAGACAAAGAAACACTAGAGCCTAATGCAATTGCAACATTTAATGCATCGTGGTTCTTAGTTGGATTAATGACACAAACTGCTGTTATGCAAATGTATAGAACAGAAAAAATACCATTTGTACAATCAAATGCGTCATGACAAGTAAATGTTTCAACCGTATTTGTTTGTAGTATGGCGATTGTTGTTCCTTACACTCCTATAAATCAATTAGTAAAAATGAATCAACCACCTTTAGCTTTCTTACCAGTGGGAGTTGGATTTGTTATTGCTTATGTATTTTTAGCTCAATGTGTAAAAATGTTATATATTAGAAGATTTAAAGAATGATTATAAAAAACCTTAAGTTTAAAACTTAAGGTTTTTGTTTATTTTTTTTAAAATAATAAATAATTATAAATTGAGAATCTGCAAAGTAACTTTCTAGTCAATTAATATAGTTATTCAATTTTTTATTATCTTTTTCAATTCAGTTTTTAAATATATCATTTTCATATCATTGGTCTTTTTCGTTATTAAATCTTCTTTCTAAGGCTTTTAATACGCGATCTTTTTCGTTGTATAATTCTAACCCTTCATAACTTGTAATTGTAACTTTTTGTTCATTGTTACTATTTTGCTCTAAAAAAGTCACTTCTATTTCTTTTACACTTCTAAATTGAATATAGATATCTATAAAATTTTGACCATACTTTCTTAGTTCTATAAATTTTTTATCCTTTTTTATTAATTCCATATTTTCTTTAGTAATAACAAACTTCAACATTTTTTTATCCCTTACTTTCTTATAAGTTAATTATAAAACTTTTATTATAGACAAAATAATTATCTTATATCTTTATTAAATTATTTAAAACTTAAACAAGGTTAATAATACCTTGTTTAACTAATGTTAAATATTATATAATTAACGAGACTTAAAAAATAGTAGGAGAATAGTTATGGAATATTCACATAAGAAAATTGAAAAAAAATGACAAAAGTATTGAGAAGAAAACAATACTTATAAAACAACTCAAGAAAGTGATAAAAAAGCTTATATTTTGGATATGTTTCCATACCCAAGTGGTTCTGGCTTACATGTCGGACACCCTAAAGGATATATAGCAACAGATGTTTTTGCTAGAATGAGAAAATTACAAGGTTATGATGTTCTACATCCGATTGGTTATGATGCTTTTGGTTTACCAGCAGAGCAATATGCAATCAAAACCGGAAATGATCCAAGAGAATTTACAGAACAAAATATAAATATTTTTAGAGAGCAATTAAAAATCTTAGGATTTAGTTATGATTATAATAAAGAAGTTAATACAAGTCATCCTGGTTATTACAAAACAACTCAGTGAATTTTTCAACAACTTTATAAACAAAATCTTGCTGAAATTAGATATGCAAATGTTAATTGATGTGAAGGATTAGGAACAGTTCTTGCTAATGAAGAAGTAGTTGTTAAAAATGGAAAAATGTATTCTGACATTGGAGATTTTGAAGTAATCAAAAAACCAATGAAACAATGAGTTTTAAAAATTACTCATTATGCAGATAAACTTTTAGAAGGTTTAGATGAACTAGATTGACCAAATTCTGTAAAAGAACTACAAAAAAATTGAATCGGAAGAAGTGAAGGGGTAATAATTAATTTTAAAATTAAAGGATCAAGTAAAACTTTACCTGTTTTTACAACAAGACCAGATACAATTTTTGGAATATCTTACTTAGTTTTAGCTCCTGAACATGAATTGTTAAAAGAACTTTGTTCAAATGAATTTAAAAAAGATGTAGAAGAATATGTACAATTAGCAAAAACAAAAACAGATATTCAAAGACAAGATGATTCAAAAGAAAAAACAGGAGCTTTTATTGGTTCATATGCAATAAATCCATTTAATAATGAAGAAATTCCTCTTTGAGTAGCAGACTATGTTTTAAATGATTATGGAACTGGAGCTGTAATGGGTGTTGCAGCACATGATAATAGAGATTTTGAATTTGCTAAAAAATATAATTTACCAATTAAATTTGTTATTGAAACAAAAGATACATCAAAAGCATTTATAGGAGAAGGAAAACATATTAACTCAGACTTTTTAAACGGACTTTTAAAAGATGAAGCAAAAGATTTAATTACAAAAAAAATATTAGAAAATAACTTTGGGCAAATAAAAGTTAATTATAAGTTAAGAGACTGATTGTTTTCAAGACAAAGATTTTATGGAGAACCATTTCCAGTTGTTTTTTTAGAAGATGGACAAATAGCTTTAGTTGATGAAAAAGATTTACCTTTAGAGTTGCCCAAAACAGATTATATTAAACCATCAGGAACTGGTGAATCACCACTTGCAAACATTTCTGAGTGAGTAAATATTGAGTTTAATGGAAAACCTGCAAAAAGAGAAACTAATACAATGCCTCAATGAGCTGGATCTTGTTGATATTATTTAGCATATATATTAACTACAAGTCCAAATAATTTAATAGACATTAACTCACAAGAAGCAAAAAAACTTTTTGAAAAATGATTACCTGTTGATCTTTATGTTGGTGGTCAAGAACATGCAACTTTACACTTACTTTATGCTAGATTTTGACATAAAGTTTTATATGATATTGGAATTGTCACAACTAAAGAACCATTTCAAAAACTAATTAATCAAGGAATGATATTAGCAGATAATGGTGAAAAAATGTCAAAATCTAAAGGAAATACAATCAATCCAGATGAAATTGTAGAATCACATGGTGCAGATACATTAAGATTATACGAAATGTTCATGGGACCAATTGAAGCTTCATTTCCGTGAGCTTTTAATGGATTAGACGGTTCTAGAAAATGGCTGGACAGAGTTTATCGTATTTTTGAAAAATTTGAATTTAGTCAAACAAACAATCATAATTTAGATTTTGTTTATAATGAAGTTGTAAAAAAAGTAACAACTATGATTGAAGAATGTAAATTAAATACAGCAGTTTCTCAATTAATGGTTTTTGTAAATGCGATTTATAAAGAAACTCAACCGATTTATATTGAATATATTAAAGGATTTTTAATAATGCTTTCAACTTATGCTCCGCATTTAGCAGAAGAATTATGAGAAAAAATTGGTCAAAAAGCAAGTGTATGTTTACAACAATGACCTAGTTATGACGAAACTAAATTAGTTAATGATAATACTATAATAGCTGTTCAAATTAATGGCAAATTAAGAGCAACATTTGAAACAAAAAAAGGAACAAGCAAAGAAGAATTATTAACAAAGGCAAAAAGCATTGAAAAAATAAGTGAATCCTTAAAAAACTCAACAGTATTAAAAGAAATTGCAGTTATTGATAAAATAGTAAGTTTTGTAACTAAATAATATTAAAAATTTATTCTTATAATAAGAATAAATTTTTTTATAATACAAAAAAATAGTTCTATAATAAATATGTAGAAGATAGAAAATGAGAAAAGTATTAGGAGTAATAGGGTTATAGACTCAAAAGCAACTATTATAAATTTTGCAATAGCTTGTAACATACAAAACCCTTCAGGTATGTTTGGTAATAATGGAGATAACACTATCAAAGATCTTACTTATGTTAAAGATTGTTCAAACTCAGATTTAGTAAAAATTCTTGAAGATGATATTATAGTAGATAAAGTTTTAAGTAAAGACTTTAGCAAAGATCAATTTAATAATTCAGTTATTAGTTTGAATGTACCAGGAACAATGTATGAAAGTATGGAACAGTATGATAGAATAAAAGTTTTATTTAAAGAAACACAAAATTATAATTTTAGCCATGATTTTAGTGATAAAACTTTTATTAATTTAAACATAATAACAATAAAAGGTAGTGTTGGAAATAAAGTTTTTGATTTATATTTTGTAAATTGTTATGTTGATATTAAAAATAAAAAATACAAATTAGGAGCAGATTATAAAGTAGAAGTTAGAGTTGAATAAAATTATTTAAAACTTTAAATCAAAAGGTATCAAAACCTTTTTTTTTTAAAAAAAGTATGTATTATAATTAAATTATTAGGATTAAATTAAATTCTAATAGTTAAAAAGAGTAATGAGAATATGAGTATAAATATAACGTATTAAAATATGTATTTTTTATTAGCAAATATTTTTATTATAGAAAGGAAATGATGAAAAAAATTATCAAAAAATATTGAATGCTTATTTTTTTATGCTTATTTTTTGAAGTAATTGGACAACTTTTATTTATAGGATCTAATTATTTTCAATATACAGTAGTAAATAAAGTAATTCAAGAAAACAAATCAATAAATGAAATTTGACTAGAAACATTATTTGCATTTGGTGGTGTTATAGTTTCACTTACTATAACTTATTTTTCTGATTTAATGAGATGTAGAATATCATATAAATTAAGAATTAATTTAAAACAAATTGTAAGCTTTAAAATTAATAGTTTAAGTGATGAAGAATATGAAAAAAATAAAAAAGGGGAATACATTTCATGATACAACAATGAAGTTGAAGCGATTAGTGCTGCTTTAGAAGCTAAACTAATATCGATTTATGTTAGTTTGGTATTAACAATTTTACCAATTACATTGTTATTTATTTTTGTTCATTGAATTGTTGGACTAGTAGCTTTATTTGGAGGATTACTAACAATATTTGTTCCTTCAATCGCTGGAATTTTTCTTTCCAAAAAATATCAAGAAATTGCAATGGAGCAAGGAGAATTTACTCAAGGTATAGAAAATTTAATTAATGGATATGCTGAATTTGCTTATCAAAATAAAAAAGGATTATTTAGATCTCTAATTGAAAAATTTTCAAACAAAATGGAATCTAAAGTAGCCAAAGTTAGTTACTTTACTTTTGGTATTTCTTTGTTAATTGGAATTTTACAAGTTGTTTTACAACAAAGTACATTTGTTGGATCAACTATTTTATATTACAATGGTATTGCTTCGCCAGGAGCTGTTATGGTTTCTATAAACTTTTCTGCTTACTTTATTGAAGGATTTTCAAGTTTAATTGAAAACATTACAAGTATTGGTAAAGGTAAAGGAATAATTAAAAAATATAAAAATATTAGAGAATATCAAGAGTATACAAAAAACTCAATTCCTTTTAAAGAATTAAATATAAATAAACTAAATTGTGAAATTGAACAAAAACAAATATTTAAAGACTTTAATTTGCAAATTGATGCAAATAAAAAATATTTAGTAGTTGGAGAGTCAGGTAAAGGAAAAACTACTTTATTTAAAATTATCTTTGGAATATTAAATAAATACTCAGGAGACTTAATTTTGAATAAAGAAATTAATTATAAAACTTTAGTTCCTGAGGATTTAAAAAATCTTTATTCATATGTACCGCAAGAAACTACAATATTTAATGATACTATTAGAAATAATATAAGTTTATGAAATAAAGAAATTGATGATAAAAAGATAATTGAAGCACTTAAAAAAGTAAATCTCTCAAGTTTATTAAAAGATAATACTTTAGATACTGTTATAAATTATGATAATAAAAACTTCTCTGGTGGAGAATTACAAAGAATAGCAATCGCAAGAGCGCTTGTTGATGAAAAACAAGTCATGATAATGGATGAGATAACAGCAAGTTTAGATAAAGAAAATCGTCAAAATATAGAAAATTTAGTTGGAGAACTAGACAAAACAGTCTTATATATTTCTCATACAACTAGTACAAATGACAAAAACTTTGATGTTGTTGTTAAATTATAGAAAGGTTTAATATGAAAAAATATTATTTTAAACTCTGGTATTTATATTTATTTATATTTATATTTGCTACAATCGCTAGTGGTTTAACAGCTTATTCTGTATTATCTCTTGGAAAAAGCATTGATTATGTTATATCTAAAGAAACTAATAAACTTATATTTGCATTATCTTTTTCAGTGGGAGGATTTGTTCTAGGAGTTTCTATTTCACAATTTAATAATTATGTATTAAGAGCAGCTTTATCAAAAAAACTTAATAATAGTTTAAGACAATTAATAGCAAAAAAAATAAATGCAATGTCTTATTCTGAGTATATTAAAAACAAAAAAGGTAACTATATATATTGATTAACAAATGATGTTAACACTATGGAACAATTAGTTTTTGGTTCAACTTTTGAAATTTTTGAAGTAATACCAACACTTATTATTATTGGTTATAGTTACTACACAATGCATTGAATGTTAGGTGTAGTTGCATTTTTAGCAACATGCTTTTTAATATTAATTCCTTATATTTTTGCAAAAAGAAAATCAAAAATTGAAAACAACCTTTCAAAACTATCTGAAGAGTTAAATTCAGAATCACTTTCTTTGATTAGAGGGTATAAAGAATTTTCTTATAGAAATAAAAAACCTTTATTTACTAAAATGATGCAAAATAGTTATATAGATTTTGAAAATCAAAAGTTTGGTCAAAATAAATTGTTAAAAACTCAAAAGTGAACAAGCAATTTATTATCAGTTGGGTCACAAGCTTTATTATCGTTTTTAGGAATATTATTTTATTCAATTAGCGTTAAAGATAGCAATAGTATATTTGCAGCAAGCGCCGGATCTGCTTTATCTGCTCCAGCTATGGCTTATCAACTTTTTATGATAGGAAGAACAACAATAAATATTTTTATAAATATGTACTCTGCAAAAGATGTAAGTAAAAAATTTAATACAAAAATAAAAAATGATATTGAAAATTATAGTCCTAAAGATTTAAATTTTGAAAATTTAGTAATAAATAATTTAAGTTATACAATTTCAAATAAACAAATTTTTAAAAATTTCAATCTTGAAATTGATAATAAGAAAAAATATTTACTGGTTGGAGAATCTGGAAAAGGAAAAACTACTTTATTTAAAATTATTTTTGGCTTAATTGAAAACTATCAAGGAGAAATTAAAATAAATAAAGAACTTGATTATAAAAAGACAGACAAAAGAGATATATGAAATTTAATAGCATATGTTCCACAAGAAAATATAATATATAATGCAAGCTTAAGAGATAATTTAACTTTATTTGATGACTCAATAAAGGATGAAAAATTATTAGAAATTATAAAACAAGTCAACTTATCAAAACTTCTAGAAAGTATTTCTTTAGATACTATTTTAAATAATGATGCAAAAAACTTATCTGGAGGAGAAGTTCAAAGAGTTGCAATTGCAAGAGCTTTGGTGCAAAATAAACCTTTTATGATTATGGATGAAATAACAGCTAGTTTAGATTTTGATAACAGACAAATTATTGAAAACTTAGTTGGGAAATTAGATAAAACAATTTTATATATTTCTCATACAACTGATTTTAATAATAAAAACTTTGACAAAACAATTCAGTTATAAAAATAAAAACTTTTAAAACTTATTTCATTTGTCTTCATTACAAAGTATTACTATATTTATTAATTATAACTCTCCAGATAATCTATTAAATTGCGTTTAAATTATAAACACGGTTGATCTAAAACTATTTTTACGTTTTAAAAACACAAAGCATTTTAATACTAGCTATCTAATATTTATTATGTTGAAAAAGTAATAAACTAATTTAAATTTTATTATGTTTTAATAAATATAGTTTTATAAACACGAGTAAACTAATGAACATAAAACAAATATTAAATATTTAAAAATTAAATATGATAAATAAAAAACTATAACAACTTATTTTTTAATATTTAATTTTAATTATTTACAAAAGTTTGAGTTTCACTAAAGTAAAGATTATTTCCTAAAACTATTCCTTTTTTTCAAACGAATACTCTTAATTATAAAACATAATGTTCAAAAAAAGTAGTGAGCGAATGGAATGTAGTTTGCCGCTTTACACAAATTGTGCAATTTAAAATCAAAACTTTCTTTCAAATCAACTTTAAAAAAATAAATCAGTTTACTATTTATATATAGTGTATTAAATTCTAATAAAACTAAAACTAAAATATAAGCTATAAATAAATAATTACCCAAGCTAAAAACATTTTGATTTATGATTATTGACTAAACAAGTCCTAACTCTATAATTAAAATTAACAAATAATTTAAATAGAATAAAAGGAGAAAGTTTTTAACTTTTAAATTTGCTTTTAAATTTTGAGTATTAGTTTTATTTTCTTCAAAGTCATTATTTTTTAGATAATTAACTTCATCTGATTTTTTAATTATTTTTTCTTTATAAATAAATATTATAGATAGTATAGCAAAGAAGTAAACAAAAATTAATGAACCCCATGTGTTGTTGTTAAAAATGAAAATGCAAATAATATAAATCCTAAACAGAAACTAAACCTATAATTTCTGAAAGCAAATTAATTTTTTTAAAATGCATAATTATTATAGCAACCGCGTTAATTAGTGTATAACCAATAGCAAATGAATATAGTATTATTTCTTCTGTAAAATTTTTAGTAATGCTAGGTTTGTAATTATTTAATATGTTATAAATAATAGTACCAATAGAAGATATTATATAAAGTAATCATATTAATGATATAAATATTTTATAATTTTTATATTTATATTAACTCACCTCTTTTTAAATTATTATTATAAATATAATACTATTTTACTTATCAAAATGTTTTTCATTATACAAAAAATATTTATTTGATTTGTTTTTAATAATTACTCTAAAGATTTACATAAATTTAACAAAACTATTTTAATAGAGAATTAAAGTATAATTTTTCTATTAAATTTTTGTTTATTAATAAGAGATTTTGTTATACATAACAATGTCATTCAAATAAAATAATATCTAAACTAATTACATTTAAATATACGCTTAATTTTATTTATTTTTATAAGTTTAATAAGTTATTAAATAAAAACTAAAAAAGTAAAATTTAATTTACTATATTTATAATTAAAGTATTTCACTAATGAATAATGAATGAGTATTTTAAATGTTTAGATAAAAATTTTATGTTAGTAGTATATACGCCATTATTTAAACACCTTTTTTTACCAAAGCTTGTTCTTAATTATGATTTAAATGAAGTTGTATTTTACAAGTGTTAATATAAGAGATATATAAGACGGTAGCTAAGTGATAATATTGAGTTTGACTTTAGCAAATATAGTATTTATAAAGCCAAGCAATTTATAATAAAATTGCATATGCACAAATTAATTATGATTTTATGCAGGAAGATAATTCCGGATATAGTGGTGGAGTTATTAAGGAAATTTCTAATCGTTATTATCAAAACATATGCTTATATAGCGTATAAAAATATTTACATATGATATTGAGAAAATAAGAAGTATAAATGCATAAAGCGTTTATGACAATAGTGGTTTATATAATCAAAACATAGTATTTTTTAAAATATAATATAATTTTTTTATACGTTTGATATTAAACTAGAATGTAATAAAATTCATATAAGAACTTCAACAATTGCTGGTAAATGAAAAAGTGATAAAAATTGATCTAATGTTAACTCTAAAGTTACTATTAGAGTTATAAGTATCAAATTAATTAATAAATAAAAGATAAAATCAGTTATTTGAACAACTATTAGTTTTCTATATTAATTTTTTAATATAAAGAACTTTTCAATGTTTCTAACAATTTTTTGCTAAAAATATTTTTGGGTTAATACATTATGTTGGAAGTTAATAATTTACAAAAACCTATGATAAAAAATAACTTTAGTATTTTTATTGATTTCTTAATGTTCTTGATGTTTCAATAATTGCGTTTGTTAACGCTAATGATTCTGAAAAACAAAAAATACAAAATGCATAGTTAATTAGTTAATATAAAAGAGTAAAAAATAAAATTTAATTTAGAGAGTTGTTATAAAAATAAAAACTTAAAAAAATTTGATTTAAATAATATCAAAATCATAAATTTAGGAGACATTAAAAGTTATGAAACAGATTATTCAAAAAAAGGTTTAGCCGACACCATTAAAAAAATTAATGATGTAATATTAAATCTAAATGATTTACAATAAAAAATAACGCGATTATTCATTGCAAAAAACAACAATCTTATTAGTAATGAAAATGAAAATCTATACAAGGAATTATAAAACTATTATATAAATACACGCATAATGAAAATTTTTCAAAAAGCTTAATTAATAATTTTAAGTCTAATACATATTTTGGTATAATATATGTAGTAAATGCAAATATTATAGATAATAATATTTATAAAAGTAAAATTAAATTGTAGGACTTTACTAATAATAGCAAGTTTTTAATTTTGAACTTATCAAAAAGTAAATTAGAAAATAAATATTAAATATTTTTACGTCTTTAAATTATAAAAATGATTTAGAAGTATGATTTTATTACGAGTTTTATATTAATAAAAGTAGTTACAATGTAAAAGAAAAAAGTTGATAAATATTAATAAATTAAATATATCAAATTTCATCAATGAAAATACTAGGTTTTGTGTTCATAACTTATCAAAAAAAGATTGCAAAAAGCTGTAATTAATTATTTAAAAAATATCTTAAAAAATAATATTTATATATTAAAATCTACTGATTATATTTTAATAATTACTCATTAGATAAAAATACAGATATATCAACAATTAGTTTGGTGGTTTTAGAAACAAGTAATAATTTAATGGAATCTAAAACATTTTTTTAAATATTAAGTAATAAAAATTTCTTTATAAAAAATTATTAGAATCAACGATTATAATTAATATTAATTATTTATTTTATATATTATTTATTCATTTTGTCTTTTAATTTTGGTTTATTAAAAACTTAGCTTAAATTTATTTACAGCCAAGTTTTTTTAAATACTAATGATGATTTAAAAAAACTTATTAATATTTATAATCATTATTATTTTAAAACTATGAACATATATTATTATTTGTAACATAATTTATTACCAATAAATTGTTATATAATTCACCTAAATATATTAATCTACTTTTTTGTACATAATCACGAGTAACTCATGCTTTTACATACAATAATATATTTTAAAAAAAATTTAAAAATATTATGTATAATATAATATTAAAGGTGAAAAAATGAGTTTAAAAGTAAAAAAAAATATTGCAAAAAAAAGACGGTATTATATTTTTATATTTATTCTGTTAATTTTTAAATTATCTATTCATGGGATATTTTCTTTTGAAATTATAAGTCAACTATTAGTAGATATTTTATTTAAATCAAACTTAATAATTTTATTAATAAGATTTCTAATTTTTTTAGGAATAGCCTTTATTTTTAAAAAAATAATTAACCAGGACTACTCAAACTCTAGAAAAAAAATTTTAAAAAAATCTAATTATTTTATAGTATTTTCAATAATGTTAATTGAGTATATATTTAATTTACAAAAAGTATTCTTTAAAAATAAAACAAGTTTTAGTTTGATTTGATATGAAGAATTTTTTATGTTTATTAAATGAAATTTGAGTTTATTTTTTATTTTAGTTCTTTTATTTATTAGTTATCTTATTTCTTATGATTTAAACTTTTTTGTTTATTCTATAGAAGAAGTGTTTAAAAAAATTTTTAAAAAAATTTTTAAGTTTTTAAAATGAGTAAAACTAATAAATAGTTTACTAATAAATTACTTAAATAAAATAATTTTAAATTTAATTTTAAAATTTAGATTATTATTTAATTTTATTTTATCTAATTTTATCAAAACTAAACAAATTACATTTTTAAAAACAATTTATGGTGATAATTTCTCAAAAAACTTTTAGAATAAGAAAAATTTTAAAAGAAGGAGAAAAAAATGTCAAATAATATGAAAGTAAAAAAACATTTAGAACTAAAAACAAATCAAAGTGGAATAGTAGTAGAAAATTTAGAAAAAAAATTTAAATCAGGTTATGGTATTGAAAATATTAATTTTATTGTTAAACCTGGAAAAGTTTTTGGTTATTTAGGACCAAACGGCGCTGGTAAGTCAACAACTATAAGATCTTTAATGGGTTTTATAAAACCAAATAAAGGTCATTCTGTTATTGAAAGTAAAAAAGAAAATAATATAGAAGAAATAATATCTTATGATTCATGAAATGATAAAGACCATACTCAAAAACTAATAGGATATGTTCCAGGAGAAATTGCTTTTCCTGAAAATATGACAGGTTTAAACTTATTAAAAATGGTTTACAAACTAAGAAACATGTCTAATTGAGAAGATGTCAAAAAATACATTTTTTATTGAGAGTTTGATCCAAACATGAAAATTAAAAAAATGTCTAAAGGAATGAAGCAAAAACTAGCCTTAGTTATTGCTTGAATGCATAATCCAGACATAATAATTTTAGACGAACCAACTACTGGTTTAGACCCTTTAATGCAAGAAAAGTTTGTTTCATTAGTTAAAAAGTCAAAAGATGAAGGTAAAGCAATTATTATGTCTTCTCATATTTTTTCTGAAATTGAAAAAACATGTGATACAGTTGCTATTATAAAAAAAGGACAAATAGTATCTTTAATTGATGTAAAAGATATTCATTATAATGAAGAAAAAACTTATGAAATTAAGTTTAATGAAAAGTTAGATAAAAAAGAATTAGAATCTGAATTTTGAAGTGTTGAATCAATTAAAGATAAAACAGCGTTTATAATTGTAAAAAATCAGCATGTAAATGAATTTTTATCATTTGTAACAAAACAAAAAGTGGAATTCTTAAAAGAGCACCCTTTAGATTTAGAACAATATTTTATGAAATACTATGAAAATGAAATTTCTACAGTAGTTAAAGAAAATATTGATAATTTTAATCAAAATATAAAACCTGCTTCAAAACATCAAGCTAAGTTAGAATTTATAAAAAGAAGTTATAAAAGAATGTCGCCACTATGGTTATTCTTAACAATACTACCAGTTGCAATGTTAGTGGCTTTCTTTTTAACTTTAAAATTCAATGGAAGTTTTGATATTGATAGTAATTTAACAGGATTAGAATTGTTAACTAAAAAAGTACAAATGAAAGTTAAATTTGATCAGATATTGAATATGATGTTTTTTGGTAATATGGGATATTTACTAGCTGTTGTATTCGTTGTAGTAACTTCTGGATCTATAATATCTGGTGAAGTAGAAAAAGGTACAATGTCAAACTTATTAACTACTAACTTAACAAGAAAAAGCATTGTAATAACAAAAATCTTAGTATTTATAAGTTTAATAACTATAGCAGTATTAGTAGAATGAGTTGTTACAATTATATTAATTTATGGAATAAACGAACAAGAGTTTTTTGATATAAAAAAATTAACTATTAAATTTTTAGGATTATTTTTATTACTATTATTAATAAGTTCTATTGGTTTTTTAGCAAGTACTTATTTCAATAGAGGAGTTCACACTTTATCTGTTATTGGTGTAATTGTTATAATTTCATTAGTATTATCAATAGTATCGGCATCTGATGAGTCATTAGAGTGAATGAAGTATTTATCAATCAACACTTTATTTGACTACTCAAAGATTGATGTAGATAAATTATCAACGTTTTTAGGTCAATACATTTTTATGGGATTAGCTTCAATTGGTCTATATACAGGTTCTTATTTTATATTTACAAAAAAAGACTTACCTTTATAAAATATTACTCATTATTACAAACTCTAAATAATTATTTATTTAGAGTTTTTTTATTTTGATATAACTCAAAAACCTTGTTAAATAGTAATAAAATCTATAAATGATATAATATTAATTATGGGTAGGTGAGTTTATGGCTAATGTGATAGAAAATGATGGCACTAAAGAAATATTTCTAGATTTTTCTTATCTTCAAAATGTTATGTTCAAAGATAATGTTTTGGAATTAGACAATATTATTTCAAAATTAGATATAGAAAACATAAACTCTTATCAAGAACTGCAGCTTTTTTTAAGAAACTCTATGATTAAACAAGCTTTTATTTGCTTAATTGATGATAAAACTAGAAAAATTAATAAAAAAGATAAAAATAGTATTGTATATGATGCAATTATAAGAGTGGAATTAAACACAACAAGTCAATCAAAAATGCCAAAAGATACTTATCTTGGGTTTTTTGTAAATATAGATCCTCAAAAACCATATTTAACAATTGCTTCAATCTTTCAAACAAGATTAAAACCAATTGCTCAAGAATTTGAATCACTAGTACAAGAATCAAGAATTCAGATAATAAAGTATCAAGGACAAATTACTCCTGAAGAAGTTTTAAGAAGAAATGTTTTTAACTCTTCTAATATTGCTTCGATTGGAAAATTAGTTTCTAAATTTGAAGAAGAAAAAAATAAATGATTAAACTATTTAGAATTTAGTTATGATTTATTGCAATCTCAAAGAAAATTTTCTTTACCTTATCTTAATTCAAAAATTATTAAAGTTATAAAAATAGAAAGAAACAATTTTTATAATGACTCTATAAAAAAAGTAAAAATATTATTAACTAATTATAATAATTTTTTTGTAGATTTTAAATATTTAGATTTAGTTAAAGATTTAAATATTGAATTTGAAACTTCAAATTTAATAATACTAGATGTTTTATTTAATAATTACAAAGTTTTAGAAAGTTTGAAAAAGCTTAAAGAATTATCAATAGTACCTTTAAATACAAACGTTAATCTACCAGCTCTTTATGATTTAACAAAAAATATAGCTGAAATTTTTGATTTTAGCTTTGATAAAATTTTAGATAATTCAAAAATGATCAATTTAAATAATCTAATTTTAGAAAAAGAGGATAAAGTTACACTTATTGATTATTGAAAAGAAAAAAAAGAAATTTTATTCGGAGGAGAAGTAGAATTAAAAGAATTAGCTAAAGAAAATGAAGATTTTTTAAATCAATTACAAGTTACACAATTAGTATATGAAATAGATCAAGAGATTAATACAAACTTGTTTTCGAAAAATATTAATTATGAAAACTTAGATTCTGGTTATCTTGCTTATGTTGGATTTGGTGATGATGTATTGATTGAAAGAGGAAGACAAGTTTTAAAAAGAATATCAGAAGGAAATATAAAAAATCCATATTTAATTAATTACTTATTCAATACCAAATTAATTGACTTATCACAAGAAAATCAAAATTGAGAAATTAAAAAAGAAGAGTATTATTATTCTTTAAATTACGAACAAAAAGAAGCTGTAAAAAAAGCAATAAATTCTAAAGATGTATTTTTACTTCAAGGTCCACCAGGAACTGGAAAAACACAAGTAATTTGTGAGATTATTTATCAACTGACAAGACAAAATAGAAAAATTTTAATTTCTAGTCAAAATCATGAAGCTATAAAAAATGTTGTAGATAGATTGCCGTATGAACCAAACATAAACAGAATAAGATTAACTAATCAAATTAATGTCAAATCTAAAACTAGTAATAATTTTTCACCAGAAAGATGTGTATACAATTATTATAAATCTTTAACCAAGTCAATGTTTGACGATATGAGCTTTGAACAAAATCAAATTGAACATTTAAATGAAATTGAAAATAATTTAGAAAAATTAATTATAAATAATAAAGGTTATCATCAAAATAATAATCAACTTAGAGAAATTCAAAATCAAATTGAAAGCATTAATGAAGAGATAAATTTTATTAAGTCAAAAGAAATCGAAAACATACACAAAAAAAATGAAGTTAAAGAAGAATTATTAAATATAGAAAATTTAATTTCAGTATTAAGTGATTTTAATTTTAACGTAGCTATAAATATTTCTGATTCAATTAATAAAGTTTTTAATCATGAAATAAAATTTATGTTTGAAGAGTTTGTTTTAAATAATATCAAAGAAAATATTTTAGAAACAAACTTATTTTTAAAAATAAAAAAAGTTTGTGAAGCAATATTATTTAAAGATGATGTTTTTGTTTCCATAAAAGAATCTAAGCAAAGAATATTAAATTTAAAAAGAGATGCAGAATTTGATCTAGCCAATAAAGAAGAAGAAACTTTAATAGGTTTAGAAAAATTATTGTTAAATAATTTAGTTATTAGTAATTTAATTGAAATTTTATCTACTTTTAGAAAAAGTCTTTTAAATTTAAAAACAGATCTTATTTATAAATTAGAAAATCTAAATCAACATGAAAGCTCTGAAGAAATACTAAATACTTTGGAAGTTAAAAAAAATGAATTATATGTAAATAGAGAAAAGTTAATTGAAACAACAGGGAATAATTCAAAAGAAATTAGAGAATTAATTAAGTATGCAAATAATAAATTTAAACTTAACTTAGGATTAATGGATGTAGATTTAGAAATTCAGATAAAAGAACAATTAAATAAATTAAGAAAAAAATTAGAAATAAGTAAACAAAAAAATGAAAGTTTAAAAGATTTTTACAATATGGTTTCTGGTTATGTTAGTGAAAATTATAATATTGATAATGATTGATCAAAAGAATTATCAACGCAAGAGTTTACTAGGCAAATGGTGCAAGACTCAAGAAGATACACTAACTCTGTTTTAAATAATTTAATCAATGTATATGCAATGACATTAACTTCTACTAACATGTTTAGATTTAATAAAGATGAAAATGCAAAAAAATTAGGACTTGAAGAAATTAATTTAAGAACAATGGATGTAGATGTAGTTATAATTGATGAAGCCTCAAAAGCAACATTATTAGAAATTTTAATGCCTTTAATATATGGAAAAACATTAATTTTAGTTGGAGACTATCGTCAACTACCGCCAATCTTAAAATTAAAACAAAGTGATGTTGATTTAGTTAATAATATGACTAATAAAAATTATAACTATCAAGAATTATTTGAGTTATTAGATAAATCTGCTTTTAAAAATTTAATAGCCGCAAGAAATAAATCTATCACTACAATGTTAAAAACCCAGTACAGAAGCCATAGACAAATTATGGAAGTTGTTAATAAATTTTATGATAATGAATTAAGAGTCGAACAGCAAGTTAGTGATCAAAAAAAACATGATTTAATTGTAAACTCAACTCATTGTAATGAAATAATAAACTCAAAAAGTTCTGTTTATTGAGTTGATTCAACTTATGATATTAATAATGAAATTTACTATGAACAAGGAGAAGAGTATTCAACAAGTTTGTTTAACGAATTAGAAGTTAAAATTACATGTCAACTAATTAAAGATATAGATAAATCTATTAAAAATAAAAAAATTTCTTATAAACCAAGTTTAGCTATTATTAGTTTTTATGGACTACATGTTGAAAAGCTTAAAAAAAGTATAAAAAAAATTAATATAAAAAATATAGATTTAATAATAAGTACTGTTGATGATTTTCAAGGAAAAGAAGCAGATTATGTTATTGTGAATATGGTCAGAAACCCAAAAAGATTATCATCACAAAACGGAAGAGAGTTTTTAAAAAAATATGAGAGAATCAACGTAGCCTTTAGTAGAGCTAAGGAATTACTTTTAATTATTGGTGCGCAAAGAGCTGTTGGAGATATTGTCGTACAAATACCAACTGTTGCTGATCCAAATATTTCAAACACATATGAAGTTTATTCTGATATTATTGCAAAAATTTATCATGAAGGTGGGCTTTTAACAACAAAAGATATTTTGTAGGAGGAAAAAATGGTATTTGATAAAGTTGAATTTATTTACAGTAAAGATATATTGCCATTAAAAATTATATATTCAGAAATTAGAAAACCAACTCTAATTGAATTTTTAGTTTTATCAATTATCTTAGAACATCCTAATAAGCAAAATAGTTTACAAGAAATTCTTCAAGAAGATTTTAAAATTATTAATACAGAATTATTTGAAAGAGCATTAAAAGATTTAATAACTTATAAAATAGTTGATTTAAATAAATCAAAAGCTGGTTGAAGTACATTAGGTATGGATATAGAAATCGAAAAATTACAAATCGAAAAAAATATTATAAATAGCTTTTTAAAAAAAGATTTCATAATTTCTCAAAGTAACAAAGGTTATGATATAAAGTGAGCTTTTGATCAAATTAATAATAGTTGCGAATTAATAAATGAAGTTTATTGAGATAAACGAGTCAATGATGTTAAGTATTCTTTTAAGTATGAAAAAGATTATGAGAATGAAAATTTTTGAAATAGTAAAATAATAATGGAAAAATTAAATGATTTTATAAAAAATAATGTTGAAATTTTTGGAACTAACTTTGTTTTTGAAAGTTTAAAAATCAATAATGAATTTGACATTGAAAATATAAAGATAGCAAAACCTTTATTGGTAAAGTCTGCATGTGCAATTGAACTTAAAGTTAAAATTATAAAAAATAAATTTGAAGTTCAAACAGATGATATTGATTTAAAAACTTTTTTAAATCAAAATACTACCTTGCAAAAAGATATTGTAGAAAGTGTTATAATACAATATAACAAAAAAATATTAGACACATTGGTTCCTAAAAGAGATTTTATTTCTAATGAAGATTTTGAAAAAGAGGAAATTAACATTGGAAGTATAAATATAAAGACTAGTCAAAATTTATTATTAATCAATAATCAAGATATAAAAAGTTTTGATAAACTTTTAAACATAAAACATTTACTTTCAAGTGCTAAAACAATAATTTTTTATAATACAAAAGCAAACAATAAAACAATAGAAACAAAAAACGGTAGAATAATTTCTTATGTAGAAAGTACAAATGATGAAATATTAAACAAAAATTCTTTAATATATATTGATTCAGAAAATAATTTAACTGGTTTTGCTATCACCAATTATGAAATTGACTTTTTAAAAATTAAAACTCCAGTTGCTTATAAATTTAAGTATAAAAATAAAATTAATTTAAAACAAGTATTTGAAAATAATTTAGAACGTGTTTTAGAAAGTTATAAAGAAGAACTATTAACTGATGAAATAGATAAATCTACAATTACATTTTTATTTTTAAAACGTCTAGGTTTAGAGCAAAAACTTAATGATATATTGTTTGACTATTTAAAAAAAGATATTGATCAAGGAAAAAAATTTAAAAGTTTGATAAGTATATTTTCTAAAGAAAATAATAAAGAAGCTATAAATTTTTTAGAAAATATTTTAAAAAACGTTTTTATAGAGCTTTCTAAAAAAAGAAATTCACAAAATATTATAGATCTATTAGAAAGATATAATTTTGAAAATAAAAATATTTTTATTGAACTTATTATTAATATTAATTTAGATGACGAATTAGATAATATTTTGAGAATAAATACTTTATTAGAAAATAAAAATTTAGACGGATGAAAAATTAATATAAGAAATTGTTTAACTTCACTTTTTAAGTATGCCAAAAATAAAAATATCCCAAGTTTACTTGATGAAAATAATTTTACTTCAGTAATCTACAAACAACATGCAAACATAATAAATAGTATAGGGAAAATTACTAAATATTTATATCAAGAAAATTTTGATAAAGTTAAAGATAGTTATTTTAGTTTACTAAATAAAATTTTAGACCTGATTAAATCATTTAGCTACATAAATAATTTTAAAGACTATTTAATTGCAGTTTCTGAATGCTTAACCCCTTTTTATAAAGCATATTATGATTATAAAATTAAAGAAATTCAATATATGGATAAAGAGTCAAACGAATATATTTTAGAAACTAAATCAGCAAACTTTATAAATCATATTGAAGAACAATTAGATTTAATAATCTCTAATGAAGCAATAACTTTTCCGATTGAGATTAAAATAGAGTGAGCAAAACATATCAATAAAAAAATTAATGAAGTTGAAAATATTTTAAATAACGATAGTGCTATTTTATATTTAGCCCTTAATATTGTTTTTGGAAAAAAAGAAGTTTACTCAAAAGAAAGTTTAATAAACTTTCAAAATAGAATAAGAGGTATTTAATATGAGCATGACAGCAGAAGAAGTGTTGTTAAATTGTAAAAAACAATTTGACTTTATTAATACTGAAATTAACACATTATTAAAATACATACAAGAGCTTATTTTGGAATGCAAAGATATCGATAATTCAAACTTTTTTTTAGAACAATTTAAAGAGTTAGAAAAAAAAGTTAAATACGAATTAGAAGATTTTAAAAAGGCACAAGATTATGTTGATGAAGTTCAAGAAGATACACATGTTAAAACAGAAAGATATCATGAAATTCAAAGATTTGCAGAAAGGAAAAGAAATAGTTTAGCAGACTTTAAAGCAGAAGTATTAGCTTTAAGAAAAGATATAGTAAAAAAAGAACAAAACACAATTGCTAAAAAATTAAATGACTCTCTATTTAAAAATTATGAAGATTTAAAAATAAGTTTGATACAACAACAAAAAGATGTGGATACAAAAACATTGGTAAAAAATTATTTTGAAAATAATGAAGAAATTTTAAAAAACAAAAATCATGATCAAATAGTTGAAATTATAAATAACTACATCATAAACGAAAAACAAGATGTAACTGTTTTGGCAAAAGAAGTCATTAGTAATACAATAAAAGAGTATAAAGAAGATAACGATATATTAAATTCATTCAAAAATGATGCGCTTGAACTTCTAAAGGATTTAAACCAAGACAACTTCTTTAAAAAAATTAAAAGATTTTATTCCAATTCTTTAAAGAATATTGAAAATGAAATAGTTAGAAAAGATAATGTTAAAAAAATAATTCAAGCTATTGAAGATATAGGCTATCATGTTAACGAAAATAATGTGAGAAAAATAGAAGAAAAAAACTTGATTATTATTCATGCTCAAAAAGAAACTGGCGAGTCAGCTGATTTTGCTGTAAAATTAGACGGAAGTATTGTTTATAATTATGAAGGCTTCGAAGGACATGAACATGATGTTGATGCTAATGATTTTTTAAATAAATTAAAAGAGTATGGAATTAACTCTAGTGAAGCATTCAATAAACAATATAGAGAACCAAAATATGTAGCTAAACATAAAGAATTAATCAAAAACAAAAAAACAAATCAAAATAATTAGGAGAATTTATGAGTGTAAAAAGAGAAATGCAACAACTAAAAAATTTAGTTGGAATTAAAAAAGCTTTAATTATTGAAGGGAATGTTGATGATATTTATTTTTCAGAAGGTAAGTTTATAAATATTCATGAGTTTATAAGTAATATTTTTAAAGAAAAACTTTTTGCTGATAATTTTATTTATGATATAAACTCTGGCATTAGAGGAAGTAAGTTAAAAAACTTAATAATAAATAATGAAAAACAAAGTAAAGAACAAGATATTAATGACATGTTTGGTCAAAATGATAATCAAAAATCAGATAATGATAATAAAATGTCTTTGAAAAAAATTATTGATTTTTATAAAATATTAAATTCTAATATCAATAGAGAAGATGAAAGAAAAATAGGATTTTTAGTAGATTATACTAATTTTGTATTTAGTGATCAAAGTTTAGACGCAGAAGATAGAATGGTTCTAACAGAATTTAGTAAAACTTTAAAAGAATCAAAATTTATTTTATCAAAAGTTGATGAATTAACAAATTGCGTTATATTTTTAACTCAAAAAATTAATCAATTGCCACCAAGTCTTTATTTAGATAACCCAGAAATTTCAATTTTAACAATACCAAAACCTAATAGAGAGGAAAGAAAAGAATTTTTATATTCAATTAAATCAATGATAAAAGTTATTGATATAGAATTAGAATTTGAAAATATAGTTGATGCAACAGAAGGTTGAACATTAAAAGAACTATCACATTTTGTAAAATTTAGTTGTAACTTTAAACAATCTTTAACTTTTAATAAAATGTTTAACATTTATAAATACGGAGAAAAAGTTTCTCCTTGAGAAGATCTTGATTATGAAAAAATGAAGAAAATCAAAGAAGATTTAAAATCTAAGGTTATAGGACAAGATGATGCAATTGATAAAGTATCTAAAGTTATTTATAAAGCTTTTACAGGATTAACAGGAATTACTTACTCTTCTAAAAGGTCTAAACCAAAAGGAACATTATTTTTTGTAGGTCCAACAGGTACTGGTAAAACTGAATTAGCAAAAGCGATTACAAAGTTTTTATTTAATGATGAAGCTAATTTAATTAGATTTGATATGTCAGAATATGGTCAAGACAATGCAGATCAAAAATTAATTGGAGCGCCTCCCGGATATGTTGGTTTTGAAGGTGGGGGGCAATTAACTAATGCTATTAAAGAAAAACCGTTTTCAGTAATATTGTTTGACGAAATTGAAAAAGCTAGTCCAAAAATATTTGATAAGTTTTTACAAATTTTAGAAGACGGAAGATTAACAGATAATACTGGTCAAACTGTAAGTTTTAGTGAAAGTTTTATAATCTTTACTTCAAATATTGGTGCATCAGAAGTTGAACCAAATGAAAATAAAGAAATAGTTTATAAACAATTTATTAAAAAAGTTCAAAATCATTTTACTAATGAATTAAATAGACCTGAATTATTAGGAAGATTTGGCAATAATATTGTTCCATTTAATTTTATTAGAGATGAAAAATTAAAGGCAAAAATTGTTGCTCAAAAAGTAAAACCACTACAAATAGCAATTTATGAAAAATACAAAGTAGAATTACACATAAACTTAAATGATACAAATATTCTAAACATAATCTTAAAGGATGCAAATGAAAGAAGAGGAGGAAGAGATGTTCTAAACTCTCTTGAAACCAATCTTGTAGATCCACTTTCTGAATATATTTTTGAAAACTTAATACTTATGAAACCTAATACAAAAATATTTGTAGAAGCAAATATAAATAAATTAAGTTTTAAAATTTAATGGCAAATATAAATATCGCAAAAATATTAATGGTAAGTGAGATTGAAGGTCCTGGAAAAAGGTTTGTAGTGTGATTTCAAGGATGTAATATTGGTTGTAAAGGTTGCTGCAATAAAGAATTACTTGAATTAAAACCAAAAATTTTTATTCCAATTGAAATTTTGCTTGAAAAAATATTAGAAGCAAAAATAGATTTTAATATTGAAGGTATAACAATTTTGGGTGGTGAACCTTTTTTACAACCCGATGCTTTAAAAGAATTAGTAGAATTTTGTGCAAAAAATTCTTTAACAATAGTTTGTTTTACAGGATATATTTATGAAAAGCTATTAGAAGAATATGATAGTATTCTAAAATATATTGATATATTAATTGACGGACCTTTTATAATGAGTCAATTAGATATTAAAAGAAGACTTATAGGAAGTAAAAACCAAAGAGTTATAAAAATAACAAAAAATTATAAAGATTGTGATTATTTCGAAAAGCCTTATTCTCAAGTAGAAATACAATTATATAAAAGCAGAGTTTCTATTAATGGAGATGGTGTTGTCTTTGATAATGAAAAAGGAGAGTTTATTTTTAAATTAAAATAAATCTTTTTTTATATTTTTTTATATAATTTAAACATACGAAAGAATGGAGATAATAATATGCCAAAAAGTTTAGAGTTATTAAAAACAAGAAGATCTGCAAAACGTTGACAAGAACATATAAGTTTAACAGATGAACAAAAAAAATCAGTTCTAGAAGCAATTAGATTTGCACCTTCTTCAAATGGAATGGAACCATATAGAACTTTATTTATTGAAAATATGAGTTTAAGAAAAGAACTTAACCAAGCTTTTTTTGGACAAGCAGGCGTTTTAACTGCTTCTGGATTAATTATTTGAATAACACCTAGCGAAAATTTACTTGAAACAAAAATAGTTCCTGAACAATCAAAAAGAAATATACCAGATGAACATGCAAGTTTAAGGGAAGGTAAAATAAATGGTTTAAGAGCTACATGAAAAAATCATAACGTTTCAGCTAATGAATGATGCGCAAGACAAGCATACATTTCTTTAGGGGGTATGGTCATTGTTGCAGCAGAATTAGGATTGAACACTTGTCCTTTAGAAGGTTTTGTTCCATTAGAGGTTGAGGAAGTTTTATCTAAAAACGGTTTAATAGATATTAATAATGAAAAAGTTAGTTTAGCTTGTTTTATTGGTAAAGTTAATGAGAATTCAGAAATGCATTATTATTTTGAAAAAACAAGAAAACCAAAAGAAGAAGCATATAGAATTATTGACTAGGTAAGGATTAGATGACAAATACACATAAATTTATGATCGAAAGAAGATCTGCTAAAAGATATCAAGAAAATTTTAAAATAGAAAAATCGCAAATTAAAGAGTTGTTAGAAATAATTAGATACTCTCCAACGTCATATGGAATGGAAGCTTATAAAGTTTATTGCATATTAAATCAAGAAATTAAAGAAGAAATGTTTAGTGCTTTTAAAAACCAACCAGCAGTTAAGGAGTGCAGTGCATTAATAATTTGAACGGTTTTTAAAGAAGAATATATGAAAAACTTTCATATTGAAAAACAAGCAAGAACAATAACTAATCCTGAAAATGATAAAGGTTACAACTATATTCAAGAAGGTATTAAAGGTTTTTTAGTTTATCAAAATGTGAGCATGGAAAACTGGTTGGCTAGACAAGTTTATATTTCATTAGGAGCATTAACAATAGCTATTAAAGAAATGAATCTAGATTGTTGTCCTGTTGAAGGTTTTGTTCGTGAAGAATTAGACAATATTTTAAGTAAACATAATATCATAGATAATAAAATTGAAACATCAACAGTATGTTTATTTTTAGGAAAAATTGATGATACTAAAAAAAATCATTATAGTTATAAAAGACATAAAAAAACTCCAGAAGAAACATACAAAATTATTGAATAAAAAAAATACAAAACTAAATGTTTTGTAAATATAATTCATAAACATTTTCTAATAGACAAGCGATAGTCATTGGCCCAACACCACCTGGAACTGGAGTGATTAATTTTACGTTATCTTGTACTTCATTAAAATTGACATCTCCACAGTATTTCCCATCAACAAAGTTGGCACCAACATCGATAATCGTCATATTTTTATTTACAAATTCACTTGTAACTAAATTAGCACAACCTGCAGCAGATATTAAAATATCTGCTTTTTTTGCTATATTTGCAGTATTTTTAGTTTGTGTATTACAAACTGTAACTGTTGCTGATTTATTAATTAACATGTTAGCTAAAGGTTTTCCTACAATATTGCTTCTACCAATTATTACAACATTTGAACCTTTAATTTCAACATTTTTTCACTCCAATAATTTTATAATTCCATTTGGTGTTGCTGGAAATATTTTTGATGTTCCCAACATTACATTACCAAGAGTTATTGGGTTAAAACCATCAGCATCTTTTTTATAAGATATAACACTATTTACAACTGTTGAGTCAATATGATTTGGAAGTGGTAATTGAACAATAATTCCATCAACTATGTGATCATTGTTTAAATTTTCTATAATTTCTAATAAATCTTTTTGAGTTATATTTTCATCAAGCTTTTTAAAATCACAAAGCATACCAATTTTTTCAACTGATTTAATTTTATGTTTAATGTATTTGTTGCTTGCTAAGTTATTACCAACTTGTATAATAACTATTTTTGGTAATCTTTTATCTTTTAATTCTTTAATTTTTTCTTTCAACTTATTTAATAAAATATTTGAATATTCTTTTCCGTCAATTAAGTTTTGCATATTTTTTTTCCTTTTATTTTTTCATTATATAATTAAAATGATAAATTACAATGAAAAGGATTAAGAAATGAAAAAAATAGCAAGTATTTTAGAAAGTTTTAATATTGATAAAGATGATTATGAATTTTATGGCAAAGATATTGTAAAAATAGATTTTACAAAATATCAAAACTTAAAGAAAAAAGGAAATCTTATTTTAATAACCTCTATTAACCCAAAACCTTCTGGAGAAGGAAAAACAACAACAGCAATTGCTATAACCGATGGATTAAACTTAATTGGTAAAAAAGCAATGATAGCTTTAAGAGAACCAAGTTTAGGTCCTGTTTTTGGAGCTAAAGGTACGGCAACTGGCGGAGGAGAAAGTGAAGTTTTACCTGTGGAAAGAATTAATATGCATTTTACAGGTGACTTGCACGCAATAACTTCAGCAAATAACTTAATTTCAGCTGTTATTGATAATGAAATATATTGAGGGACAAAATTGAATATCGATATAAACAGAATTGTTTGAAAAAGATGTATGGATTTAAATGATAGAGCACTAAGAAATGTAGAAGTGCAAATTAAAAAAAATATAAAAAGAAAAGATAAATTTACCATTACAGCAGCAAGTGACATGATGACAATATTGTGTCTATCAAAAAATATGGAAGATCTAAAAACGAGATTGGAAAATACAATTGTTGCTTATGATGTTGAAGGTAAAGAAATTTTTTTGAAAGACTTGAATGTTGTTGGATCTGTTTTAGCTTTATTAGTAGATGCAATAAAACCAAATCTAGTATTATCAAAATATAACTCTCCCAGTCTTATTCACCTAGGTCCATTTGCGAATATTGCAATTGGTACAAATTCAATAATATCTTCTCAATTAGCTTTAAAATTAGCAGATTATGCTATAGTTGAGTCTGGTTTTGGTAGTGACTTGGGATTTGAAAAATTCATGAATGTTGTTAATTATGATAAGGATTTAATTCCTGATTGTGTTGTGATGGTAGTCACGATAGCTTCATTAAGATTGCATGATGATTTTATAAACAACTTTTATCATTTAGAACAACATTTAAAACATGTTGAATTATACAATTTAAATTTAGTTGTGGCAATTAATGTAATGAATGGAGATTCACAAGAAGAAGTTGATCTTCTAACAAAGTGATTAACCAAAAACAATTACAGCTTTGAACGAAATAATGGTTATCTAGAAGGGCCGCAAGGTTCAAAAAAATTAGCACAAAAAATTGTAGAAATTTGTGATAATAAAAAAAATATAAAATGATTAATTAATAAAGAAGACTCATTAGAAACAAAAATAAAAAAAGTAATAAATAATTTTTATTATTTAAAAGATTATGATTTTTCTGAAAATGTATTAAACAAATTAAAAATTTTAAATAATTCTAAATATGCAAATCTTCCAATTTGTATGGTAAAAGAACATAGTAAAATTGATGGAAACATAGCTAATTTAGAAAATTACAAAATAATGATTCGAGACATTGAATTAAACAGTGGAGCACAATTTATTTTGGTTTACACAAACTCAGTTTTTAGTATGCCTGGTTTATCAAAAGAGGCTAACTTTAAAGATATTAATGTTGATAATAATAAAATCACTGGTTTGAAATAAACAACCACTTTTAAAAAAGCAAAGAAAGGAAATTATGCTAAATATTAACAAAAAAAATAAAGTAAAAAATAAAATTTTTGAGTTTCTAACAATTTTTTCAATGGTTATTGGGTTAGTTGTTGGTTCTGGAATTTATTTAAAAAATAGAAGTGCAGAAGGTGGAGTTTTAAATGCAGCAAAAGATAATCCTTATCTTGCAATAATAATTTGAATTTTTATAGGAATTGTATGTACTTTAATGATTGTTTCTTTTTTAGAAATATCTTCAGCAATCAAAAAAGATCAACATAATACATTATTATCTTGATCTTCTAAATTTATTTCAAGAAGAGCTGCTTCAGCATTTTCAATATTTTATGTGACATTTTATATGCCAATATTAGCGGCATTAGGGGCAGTTTTTACAATAAGTGTTACATTTGAATATGGACTTAATCCATTTTTAACAGCAATAGGAAAGTCAAAACTTTCAGAAGCTTTTAGCAATACTTCATATAATGCTTTAAAAATTACACTAGCTTCAATTATATTAATAGGATTTCAATTATTAAATTATTTTAGTGAAAAACCTAGTCAAATCATTCAAACAATTTGTACTTTTACAAAGTTTCTACCATTAATAGTAGTTTTGATAGGAGGATTTGTATTATACTTAACAAACAATGTAGCGGATATAAATGGTGACCCAGGAGGACAAAATAGTTTTCAAAGTTCGTCCAATCAGTGAAAATTTTGATCGTTTTTTGCAACAGTTGTTCCAGTTATTTTTGCTTTTGATGGATTTATTCATGCAGTTACTCTACAAAAAGATGTAGAACATAAAAAAGTTGTAGAACCAGCTTTATATGCAGGAATTCTTGCAATAACATTGTTTTATATATTGATAACTATTGCTATATTTATTGGTGCAAATGACGGAAATATTTTTAAATTATTTGATAATTTATTTGTCAAGACTCCAATTATAAGCTTTTTATTTAAACTTATAATCGCATTTACAGTAGCGACATTATGTAATGGATATACAAACTTATTACCTAAAACTATTCAATCAGCTGCTCATGAAGGTTTTTTATACTTTGGAAAAGATAGTTTAAATTTGAGCAAGAAAAAAGCTTCAATTATTGCGATATTAATTACATTAGTTTTATTTTATATAACAATTATATTATCTTTAAGTGTTAATCCTCTAAGAGACAATACTCCTCCAGACTATGCTTTTATAAGTGAAACTCTATCAACTTCAACAGTAATATATGCATTTATTATTTACTATACTTTAATAGTTGGTGTTGTACATAATAGAAGAACAAAAAAAATAGAAACAAAAAAAGTAAAAGGTGGTTTTACAATAGGAATAATAAACTTAGTCGTATTATCTTTAATACTGCCTTACGTATATTTTGAGTATTTAATAAGACCATTTATAACATTAAATCAAGATTCAATGATATGTGCGGTCGCTTCTTTTATAATTTTAATTCCAATAGCTATTTTTTATTTTGTAAACGAATTCAAAATTAAAAAATCTACTGTAAATGATTCAAAAAACAAAGTTGTTTAAACTTTGTTTTTTTTCTAAAAAATATCTATTTTTTTAGAAAAATTTTTATATATATGATTAACTTGTAAGGAGTAATAATGAAAGCGAGTTTAAAAAAATAATTAATCAAAGCAAGAAATGGAAATATGCAGTTCCAGTGTTTAACTTTAATAACTTAGAAATGATAAAAGGAATATTTGAAGCAGCAGAAGAAGAAAATTCACCCGTTATACTTATGGCCACCGAAAGCGCGGCATTATATATGGGGTTAGATAATGTTTTTG
The DNA here is from genome assembly GCF_004379335.1 of Spiroplasma gladiatoris. Taxonomy (NCBI): domain Bacteria; kingdom Bacillati; phylum Mycoplasmatota; class Mollicutes; order Entomoplasmatales; family Spiroplasmataceae; genus Spiroplasma; species Spiroplasma gladiatoris. The sequence goes on from NZ_CP038013.1 coordinate 219,733, forward strand.
CATTTGCTTTGTTAGCTACAAATAAAGCAAAAACACCTGTTGTATTACATTGAAATCATGTTTTAACATTAAACTTATAAAAAAGCAGTTGATGTAGGTTTTTCATGTGTGATGTTGGACTCATCTTTAAACCATTTAATCAAAATGTTAAAGAAACTTTAGAAGTTGTAGAGTATGTAAAAAAACATGGGGTTGAAGTAGAATCGGAAATTGGACACGTTGGAGTTAAAGAAGATTATAGAAACTCTTCTTCCAATGGTTATACAGATGTTAAAGAAGCATTAGATTTTAATAAATTAACACAAATTGATGCACTAGCAATAGCAATTTGAACAAATCATGGTTTATTTAAAGGCAAAATAAAATTGCAATTTGAACTTTTAGAACAATTAAAACAAAAAATTAAAACCCTTTAGTTTTACATATATCAAGTCAAGTTCCTTTAGAAGATTTAAAAAACCAATTAGTTTAGGAATCACAAAAATTAATATAGGAACCGATTTGAAGATTGCTTGCTCAAATGGAATTAAATCTTGTTTTGAAAAAAACTATACAGGTTATGATGCTAGAAAATATGGCAAAAGTGCTATTGATTTTGTAAAAGCAGAAGCAATAAAAAAAATTAGAGCATTCAGTTCAAACAATAAAGGTAGTTAAATAAAACAGCAAAAAAACGTTAGATATCTAACGTTTTTAAAACTTTATTTTTTAAAATAGTTTAAACCAATTACTTCTAATGCAGGTAGAGTTATAAAGTTATATGGTTTATTAAAATGAGGTAAAAAGAATATATCTACTAAAGGTAATTCGTCAATAGTTAATTCTTTTTGAATTGCAAGAGCAAACATATACATTACTTCTGTATGATTATTTAAAGAAGCAACTTGTGCACCAATTATTTTTCTTGTTTTTTTGTCTCAAATAATTTTTATAAACACATCTTTATATGTTGACATAAATTCTGGACGATCTGAATCCTTAAACATAATTTCTTCAACATCTAACCCGAAGTTTTTTGCAGCTGTCATTGAAATACCAACTGATGCCATTTTCCACCCAAAAACATCAATCCCATTAGCGCCTGTAAAACCAGGACTTTTTAAAGTATTGCTTGAAGCGATATTTACAGCAGCAAGTATTCCTGTTCTTACAGCTGTTGTTGCAAGCGCTATTTGTGTATCTTGTTTTAATGAAATATTATAAACTTGTGCACAATCTCCAACTGCATAAATATCTTGATTTGATGATTGCATAAATTCATTTGTAATAATTGCGCCTTTTTTATCTAATTCTACAACTCCTTTTAATAACTCAGTTTGAGGTTTTACACCAACTGAAAAAATTACATAATCTGCATCTATTTGTTCTTTATCAGTAACAACTTTTGTTACCTTACCGTTTTCTCCAATAAATTTAACTACTTTTTGTCTTAAAGCCAAATTTACTTTATTATTTAACATCTCTTCTTCAACAAGGCTAGTAAATTCGTGATCATAATAAGAAGGCATGATGCGATCTGCAATATCCACAAGACTTACATTTTTTCCAGCTTTTACAAACGCATCAACTAATTCTACTCCAATATATCCTGCCCCAACTACTACAACATTTTTGATGTCTTTATTTTCATTTGCTGCTTTAATTTTTTGAGCATGATAGTAGTTTTTACATATTTGAATATTTTCTAAATGTATTCCTTCGATTTCAGGGACAATTGGTCATGTTCCTGTGGCAATAATTAATTTATCATAATTATCATCAAACTCTTCTTGTGTAACTAAATTTTTTAATCTAATTGTTTTATTTTTTACATCAATTCCAATTCAATCGTGTTGCATTTTATTTGTTATTCCTTCATTAGTTAAAATTTCAGGAGATGCATAAAATAATCCGTTTGGATCTTTTACTTCACCTTGAACTCATAAGGCTATTCCACACCCTAAAAATGATATATTATCGTTTCTTTCGTATGTAACAACTTCCATTTCAGGATTTAGTCTTTTAAGTGTTCTTACAGCTGTTGTTCCAGCATGGTTTGTTCCAATTACTATAGTTTTCATAAAAATTCCTCTTTCATCTTGATATTATTAATATCTACATTTATTTTAGTATTTTTTTTACAAAATAGAAGGATTATATTAAATTAGTAAAAAGTAAAGTTTTTTAGTAAAATCAATCTAATGAGGTGCGAAAATGTTTTTAAGAAATACTGGTGATATTAGTTATTATTTAAAAAGAACTAGTTGAATCAAATATCTTGACGAAGGAAATTTAAATTATCGATCAAAAATGTATATTAAAAAAATAGGAAAAAAGATAAATGATCAAAATGTTTATAATTCTTTTAAGTATTGAGTATTATGAAGATGAATTAATAAAAATTTTGAATTTAGTGAAACGTTTGTAAGTCGTTTAAGAAGAAATATTAAAAAACTAAGTTTAAATATCGATTCAAAAGAAGAAACATTCTTATATGAACTTGATGAACTTGTTTTTAATGCTTGAAGACCACTTAAAGAAGTTCCAGTTAGGTTTGAACTAGATAAAAAAGAAAAAATTAATTTATTACAAACAGAAATTAATGTGCATAAACTAATAGATTTAAAAGAAACAAAATTAAAAATGTTAGGAAATTTTAATGCATATTTTTCAAGTCAAGCTATATATTTAACTGATTATGATCAAAATCTAAAACATCAAATACCATATAATCAAATAATTAATGTTAATCCAAAGCGATATGGAATTGTTATTGAAACAATGTCTACAAATTATTTATTTAGAGGAAGAAATAAATTATTAACATTTGTAATTTTACAAAGAATGTTACCAAAACTAAAGTTAGATATTAGTAAAATTGAAAATTTATATGATTATTTTGATTTTTGAAACAGATTATTTAGTAGAATAAACTAAGGAGGAATTTATTTATGAATTTAATTATTGTAGAAAATGACCAAGAACTTGGGCAAAAAACAGGGGATTTAATTTTAAATAAAATTAAAGCAAACAAAAATATTGTTTTAGGTTTAGCAACTGGTAGTTCACCAATTACAACTTATAAATATATAATTGAAAAAACTAACCAAGAAAATATAGATTGATCAAATGTTAGAACTTTTAACTTAGACGAATATAAAGGTTTAGAACCAACTCACGAACAATCTTATCGTTATTTTATGAATCAAAATCTATTTGATCATGTTAACATTGACAAAAATAACACATTAGTTCCAAGTGGAAGTGTTAAAGATAATGAAAAAGCAAAAGAATATGATAAATTAATTGAAAAAGCGGGTGGAATTGATTTGCAATTACTAGGAATTGGAATCAATGGACATATTGGGTTCAACGAACCAGGATCAAGTTTTGATTCTCTAACTTCAGTAGTAGATTTAACAGATTTAACAATCGAAGCAAACTCAAGATTTTTTGAAAATAAAAATGATGTGCCAACAAAAGCTATATCAATGGGATTAAAATCAATTATGAAGGCAAAAGAAATAGTTTTAATTGCTTTTGGTAAAAATAAAGCAGAAGCAATAAAACATTTAGTTGAGGGACCAGTTGATGTTCAATGACCTTGTAGTGTTTTATTAAACCACAATAACGTTACAGTAATTGTTGATAAAGAAGCTGCATCAATGCTAAATTCATAAAAAATAATTTAAAATTATAAAAATTTATTTAATTTTTTAAGTTATATAAACATTATCTTAAAAAAAGTACTACAAGACCTTGTGTCTTGTTTTTTTTTTTTATATAAATTAAAATCAATACAATAGTTATTTATTTAAATAAAATAAAGGAGTTAAAATGAAAAAATTATTAAAATTTTTGATGTCATTTGCACTTAGTACAACAGTAATTGGTGAAACAACTATTTATTTTATTGATAAAGATAAAAATAATGTGTCAAATAATGACCAAAACGGTGCTCCTGATGGAGATAATTCAGAAACAAATGGAGTAAAAGATTTAAGAAAGGTAATTAAGCAAAGAGTTTTTAAAGATTTAAAAAATCCAACTGAAATTAATATCTTAACAATAATATCACCATACATTCCATCTTTAATGATGAGTGATATTGAACTTAAAGACTTTAAAATGAATGAAGATAATAACTCAGGATCATTTGGATTAAAAGCAAAAAACGATTCTACATTATATTATGGAGAAGTAAAAAATATTGTTTTTACTGTATATAAATATGTTCATGAAGATTTTGAATTGGAAAAATACGAAATCTCAATTAGACCTAAAGAGTATGGCGAAATTAAAGTTAAGAATTTATCTAGCTTAGGTGATTATCCTGAAAACTTACCAACTGTATTTACAGGATATGATGAAAAATACATTGATGTTAGTTTTGATAATGAAAAAAAAGTTATAAAAATAGCAGGAAGAGGTTTGATATATAAAGAAGATATTAAAGTTACTGTTCAATCTGAAGACAAGTTATTTTCAAAAGAAATCACAGTTAAAATAAAACCTTTTAAATTTAACTTTATTTTAGCAAAAGAAGAAGTTAATATGAGAGTTAATGACACTGAAACAATAGCAGTTACAAATTGATCTGAACTTGGTGACGAGCAAAATCAACCAGATGAAGTTGTTGTAAATGAAAAAAATGTTGTTGATGCAGAAATTGTAAAAAATGGCAACTATGGAGCTAATTTAGTAATAAGGTCAAAGGGAGTTAAATTATTTGACAATGTTTTAGAGCTTAAAGTATACTCTAAAGATAAAGATTATTATGTAAAAGTTTATGTCAACTTCACAACAACTATCGATAATACTCCAACTTTTGGATTTGAAAAAGCAAACTTTAATATGCTAGTGGAAAGTGAATTAAAAATAAGAGTTCAAAAAATGAATACAGATGAATATAAACCTAAAAAAGTATCATCTAAATCAGGTAATTTGAAATTTTTAAATTACTCAGAAGATGAAACAAGCGAATTTGGTTATTTAACCTTTAAAGCTGGTAATATAAACGAAGAAAATATTAAAGTTGAAGTATCTTCTGAAAAAAATATAAAACCTCAAGAAATTTATTTTAATATAAAACCTAAAAAAATGGATTTTAAACTTTCAACTACAACTATTGATATGAAAATCAATAAAGAAGCAACTATTAATGTTACTAATTTTGATGAATTATTAGAAGAAAATAATTATCCAAGTAAATTTGAGAATGCTAGTTCTGAAAATAACTATGAAAATTATTTAAACATTAAACTTGATCGTAGCAAAAAAGCAATAGTTATCAAAGCAAAAGAAAGTCCAAAAAAAGATATTCAAATAGAGGTTCGTTCAGAAAATGGTTTTAAGGCATTATTAAACATTGGCATAAGTGTTGATTATGTTCCTTTTAACTTAGAACGTCCAACTGACATGTTAGCGTTAGGTGAACAAAAGCTAAAAATCAAAAACTTTAGTAGTTTAAAACATAAAGACAATTATCCGAGTATATTTAGCTTCAATAAAGATATGAAGGGAAAAATTGATGTTAAGTTAGATGAAAATGAGGGATGCATCATAATCAATTCTTTAAAAGATGAGTATGAAACAAATTTAATTTTAGAAATTAAATCAAACACAGGGAACTCTTCTAAATATAAATTTAATGTCATTAAACCAATTAAATTAGAAGATATGCAAAATTTTGGAGGCCATGTTAGTGAAAATTCAATCGGAGAAATATTGTTGGCATTTAAAAATGCAAATCTAGGTTATTTACACATTGACAGTTCAGAATGAAATTTATTAAATGTTAGTGATATAACTTACAATAGTGCAAAAATTAGTACTTCATCTAGTAATAAGTGACTTGTTGGTGGACCAATAATATTTAACTTCTCTTCAGATTATGAGTTAAGTGATGTTGAATTTCAAACTCAACTAGCGGATGAATATTCTTCTCACAGTGAAAGCAATACTTCATGAGATAATAGTAAAGACATTTTGTTACCAAAAAAATTGAGTGAATTAAAAACAGAATTTGAAAAACTTGAACTTGAGTTTAATTCTTACACAGCAATTACAAATAGTCAGTATAACCCACCGTCAAACGACTCAGATTTTGATAAAAAACAAGAAAAAGTTAAGATTTCAATAAAATTAGGAAGTGATTTAGAAGATCAAATTATTAGTAAAAGTGAGTCTACTTTTGAAATTGATAGTGATTTGACTGGTATTGTTTTAGCTTCAAATACTTATTCAATTAAATTTAATGAAAACTCTATATCTATTAAGCTTGTTTCAAGAGCCTATGCTTATAGAAAAGGTGGAAACTGAGGAGCGACAAAAAGAGTTGCAGCTCAAGCGCAAGTCGGTTTGTTAAGTGCAAAATTAACAAAGTAAACATTTAATAAACTAAAATTTATTTTATTTAATAAAATAAATTTTAGTTTATTAAGCTAATTAAAATCTATACTTTTTAGGTATTAATAATGTTTCAAACTTGCTAATTTTTATAACTTCAAATACTATATTGATATATAAGTAATTTTAAAATTAATTCGTTATTTAAAAGGAGGTTCAAAATGAAACGCTTATTAGTTATTCTATCTTCACTATGTGTTAGTACAACATCTATAGGAACAGTTACAAATTTTGTAATTCAAAAAGATAACGAACAAAAAAGCAATAATTATGCAGATCCAAGCGAAAAAGAACCCGAACCCGAACCAAATAGTGGTGAAGGCCAAAATAATGATAAAGAAACAATTGTTGATTTAAAAACAGTTATAAAAAACACTAATTTTGATGACTTAAGCATAGATCAAAATGACTATAATAAATATGAAAAAACAATTTTAGAAGAAGTTAAAGAAAGTAATCCAAAACTTTTAGAAGAAGAAGTTTTAATTAAAGACTTTATAACAGACTCTGATTTTAAAAATGGTACAGCTATTATTTATGCAAAAGAAAACTCAAAAGTATATTTTGGAGAAGTAAAAATTACATTTAGTATTTATAGTTATGAAAAAAAAGACTTTGAATTAAGCGATTATTTTTTAAGCATGAAAATAGGTGATACAAAAGATGTTTTTGTAACTAATTTTGATGGTGCAACAGATGAAAAAAATTATCCAAATAATTTTGAATATGATACAAATTATTTTAAAGTCGGATATGACAGTGTTAGAAAAGCAATTACAATTTCATCATTAGACAATATTACAACTCCTCCTCAGGAATCTTTAAAAATAATTGTAAGATCTAACGATAAAAGAGCAGGTAACAAAAAAGTTATTTCTGTAAAATTATTAGCAAAAGCAAAAAATTTTCAATTAGCAACAAATTCTATATCTCTAGATGCAATTGCAGATCAAACTGTATCAATAAAAATTACTAATTGAGATGATTTAATAGATTCTTCAAATAGACCGACAAACGATAAAATTAGTTATGACAAAACTGGTTTTGTATCAGCAAAAGTTGATATTAATAATAAGTCAATAGTGTTTAAAGCAACAGGTAACTTAACAGATAAAATTAAAGTTACTATTAAATCATTAAATCATAGTGAAGAAGTTATAGTTTCGTTAATAAGACCTAAAAAAGTAGCAGTTTTAGAAAAAACAAAAATTGTTATGACTACAAATTCATATGAATATATTAAAGTTTTAAACTATGATGAGTTAGATAAACAAAACGAACTACCAGATCAATTTAGTTATGAATTAGAAAATGCAGTTTATGTATCTTTTGATACTTCTAATAAATCTATTCAAATTAAAGCAAAAAACATATTAACAAAAAACACAGAAATTAAAGTTTGATCTAAATCAAATCCAACATTTAAACAAACAATTACGCTTACAATAGAAGCTGAAAATGTGCCTTTTAAATTAAAAGAAACAAACATAAGAAGTCAAGTTTATTCTACAAACTATGTTCAAATTTCAAATTATCCATTATTATTTGATGATCCAAAAAACCTACCTTCAAAATTTGAATATGACAAAAATTATGCTGATATTAGCTTGGATATAGAACGAAACTCTATAAAAATAGTAACTAAAGGACTAGAATGTTATAGATTGGAAGTAAAAATAAGCTCACAAGTTACTAGTGAAAAGTTATATTTAACTGTTTATGCACCAGAAATTCAATTTGAGATTGAAGAAGTTAAAGACATGGATTCTGGAAGCAATCAAATAATTAAAGTGAAAAACGCAGACAGTTTAGTGCATAAAAATAACTATCCATCTAAATTTACTTTCAGTGAAGATGGAATAGTTGATGCAAGTTTTGATATCACTTCAGGTTCAATTGTTATTAAATCTCTTTCATTTAACATATTTAAAAGAGATTTAAGTATGACTATAAAATCTGAAAGTGGTATATTCTCAAAAACAGTTGTATTTAGTGTAATTAAGAAACAAGAACTTGATGGAATGATAAATAATCTTGGAAATTTAAGTGATAAAGAAGATGAAACATTAATTGAAAACTTTTATCAAAAAAATAAAAACTTAGGATTTGATCGTGAAATATTTGATGGTCTAGAAGTTACAAATAAAAGTTATAAAGGTGCTAACTTGTCAGCAAAATCAGATCTTGCAAAAAAATGATTCTCTAATTCAGTATATGTAGATTATTATGTTCCAATAAAAAATAATCATGATTCAACAACTGATTGAAAAGATGACCCAGACTTTTCAAATAGAGACAAAGCAACAAACACAGTTTCACAAAGCGATTCTAAAACTTTGGACATTAAACTAAGTGATTTAAAACAAATATATACTAAAGTGATAATAAACTTAGAACTTGAATATAAATGGACAAATGAGTATACTGGTAAATGATATAACAATATAAGAGGTAACGAAAAGAAAAATGTAACCTTAAAATATGATATTAATAATTTATCAAATGAACTGTTTGAAAAAATTGATAAAACTTACATGGATGGTGGAGTAAAAGATGAAGTTCTTTTCTTCTTCTATATTGGAGTTTCGTATTCTGAATCAAACGAAAACAAAACTACTTACAGAATTGATTTTAAAACAACAGCTCAAACCGATAGATATTATGCGAGTTGGGCAAGTGTTAATAAAATTCTAGCTGTTTCAAAAATAAATTTAACTAGTGTAGAATTTGAAAAAATATAAAAACTTGTTAATAAAACTGTACTTATTAAAAAATAAAAAAAATTTACACTATTCATAGTAAATATGCTTTGTCAAGTATACAAAATGTTTTTTATAAAAATACTTCAAAATTATTTGAAGTATTTTTTTATGTGAAATAAAACCGGTATAAGCATATTCCTAAGGTCAATTATGTTTAATCGTTATTCTTGTATTGTTATAAAACTCTACATAATTATCTATTACCTTTTTTAGATTGATAAAACTATTTTGTTTTAATTTAGTTTTTTATAATTCTTTTAATGAAGATAAAAAAGTTTCACACATTGCATTATCAATAGAGTTATCAGGTCTAGATAATGATATTATTGTGTTAATTATTTAGCGTATCGTCTTGCAAATACAGATGTGTACTGAACTCCATTATCGGAATGAATAATTAGTTTTTTAGATATATCTTTTCTATGTAGTGAAGCTTTCCCTAGTGATTTTTTATAAATATTTATATCGTTTTTTTAAAGATACTCATGACCGAATATAAAGCCAGTATTTGCATCTGTTATAACACTTAAATATGCAAACTTTTTGTTAAACGGTATATAAGTAACGTCTGTAACTCATAACTCCATTTTCTGAGTATAAAGTTCAGTTTCTATTAACATGATTAGGACCGTGTGTTATTGTTTGACTTCTTTAGGCTTTCTATTCATTTTTTTAATTCTTATAACTGAATATAATTTTAATATTTTCATAATTCTAGCTATCTTAGTTTGACTTGCCACAATGCCATTATTATTTAAAACTATTTTTATTCTTGGTTCCCCATATATTCCATTATTTTTACAAAAATCTCTTTTATTTTAGAAACTAATTCATATCTACTTTTAAGCTAAATTCTGACTTATTTTTTTTACATCAGTGATAATAACTAGTCTAGTAATTTTAAGTAATTTACATAAAGCAAAAATAGTGCATTTATTTTTATAATTATCTATGATTTTGTAATAATTTATTGTTTTTTTCTGATTCCTCTATTAGTTTGTTGAACTTTTTTAAAACCTCGTTCTCCATCTCTAATCACTTAGGTTTTTTGTTAAGTTCCGCGATTTTTTTATCTACTGTATCTTTTGAATTAGTTTTAATTTTTCCGTTATGTTTATTGTGTTTTTCCATTTTTTATATAATTGATTCATCACCATAAACTTCTCAATTTAAACACATTCTTCTAACTGTTGAGTATGATAGGTTGTAAACTTTTGATAATTCTTCAAAAGAGAAATTTTGATCAAAATGCTTATTAATTAATTCCTTTTTAGTATCAAAATCTAGAATATTTGATTTTTTCTTTTAAATTTGTCATATAAAAAATTCTCCTTGTATAATTTTATGTTTTTTTAACATAATGAATTCTTAGAAAATTATATTTACACTTATTTATAGTGTAAATATTTTTAAATTTTTATTGTTAAAAAACTAATAATTTACTATATGTAAAATATAATCTAAATATTTATGCAACCAATTTATTTTTAAAATAAATTGGTTGCATAAATACAGTGATTATCCTATTGTTACTTGTTATGACTATATATTTTATTAATTGTAAATTTTTTACTAATAAAACTTTCAGCATTAAAAACATTTTCATATAAAAAGTAATGATTAACTAAAATATTTTATAAAACACTTTTTATAAATCCTAAAAAAAAATTAAGTTTATAAAAAAGAATAACCCTTTTTAAAGGCACTATTTAAAGTGTTTGAAGACTATCTACAAAAAACATAAGTTTGCTATATTTAATTTAATAAAATATTATAATAATATAATATTTAAAAAAGGAGTTATTATGAAATATTTATTGGTATTATTATCATCGTTATCAGTTATAACAAGTTCTGCTGGTATTGCTTCAATATCAATTTTAAATAACAAGGATACTACTAATAAGGATAAAAATCAAAAAAATGAACCAAATACTAATGAACCAAACGATCCAAATACTAATGAACCAAATACTAATGAACCAAATGAACCAAATACTAATGAACCAAGCAAACCAACTAAAAAAAGTTTAACAGAAGATGTAAAAATTACAAATATTCAAGAAATACACTTTAATTGAGAACCTGACGACACAGTAACTCGTAATAGAAAAATACTTGAAAATCTTTATAAATTAAATGTAAAATTAAATATTTCACAAGTTAAAATAGATAACTTTGTAGATGATGATAAAAATGGTTCATTTTTACTTACTGTTATTGAAGATTCTTCATATTATGAACAAGAATCTATAAACATAACTTATCAAAAGTTTGTTTATAATCCAGTTGAGTTTGAATTAAGTGATTATGAAATATCATTATATCCAGATGAAAATAAATCAGTATCTATAATTAATTATAGTGAAGATTGACCGGATGAACTACTACCAGAAATTTTTAATTATAACACTAACTATTTAAATGTAGAATTTATAAAAGAAAATCACACTATTAGAATTAAATCTATAATTGGCGATGGTAACCCTCCTAATGACGGAGTTGATATAACAGTTAAATCAAATGATAGAAAATGTCTTAAGACTATCCATGTAACTTTAAAAGCAAAAAAAGTAAACTTTAAACTTGATAAAAACGGAGTTAGTTTAAAAGGTATTAAAGGCCAACAAGCTATTATAAATGTATTAAATTATAATGAAATCATAAATAAAGACGATTTACCAACAGAGTTTGACTATGATGGTAATGGATCTATAAAAGTTAATTATGAAGAGCCGGGAAAAATTGTTATAACAACAACTGGTGTTATTTTTGAAGAACAAATAACTTTGATTGCTAAATCAAAATCTAATACTTCTTCTATAATAAGTGTTAATTTATTATATGATGTAGTTTCACCAACTTATGATAAAACTAATATAAATATGGAAATTAACTCTGTTGCATATATTAATATAACTAATTATAATAAATTACTAGTTAATAAAAACTTACCTAAAAACTTAGTTGTTAGTGACTCAAGCTCGTTTTCAGCTATTCTTGAAGGAAGTAAAATTAAAATCACTTCAAAAGATAAAGTATCATATGGAACTTTAACAATTTGAACAGATGCATTAACATCATCATATGCAGAAACTATTTTAGTTAATGTTCAAGCTCCATCTGTAAAATTCCAAATCAAAGATAATATAAATATAAGCATGAATGTATTTGAAGAAACTACTATTGATGTTTTAAACTGAAAAGAATTATATAATGCTGACAAAAATATTCCTAGCTCATTTAAAGATTCTAATGGAGATGATATCAATAAAAGTGGTAAGTTAGCGATCTATTACAAAAGAGATGAAGGAAAAATACATATAAAAGCTATGGATAAAGCAGTTTATAATTTTGGCATATGAATTTCATCAAATTATATAGAAAATAATAAAACTTATGAAAAACTAGTTAAGGTTTCTATAAATATTCCTGATGTTACATTTGATGTTGAAAGTCCTAAGGATATGCTTGTTAATTCACAACAAACAATTAAGATTAAAAACTTTAGCTCACTAATTCATGAAAATAACTATCCAAGTGAATTTAGTTATTCAGTAAATGGAGTTATAAAAGCAGAGTTATCTTTAGATAAACAAGCAATTGTTATTTATTCAATAGATGGAAGATACTGTGAAAATTTTGAATTAACAATATATTCTAAAAATAAAAAACACTCTACAAAATTTAAATTTGATGTAATTAAAAAATTTAATTTGAATGATTTAAATAAAAGTTTAGGAAATATGAGTGATAGAGAAGACAATTCTATAAGAGATAAGTTTTATGATATTAATAAAAATTTAGGATTAAGCAAAGAAATATTTGATGGTATTGAGATAAGTAATAAAACTTATTTAGGAGCCACATTAGAAGCAAAAACAAGTTTATCTAAAAAATGATTTTTAAATTCTGTACAAGTAGAATATTATTTCCCAATTAAAAATAATCACGATGTTACTACAGATTGAAATCCTGATGATTATTCAAATAAGAATCAAGCAAAAAATACTGCAAAAGTAAATGATACAAGAACAGTAGATATATCTTTAAGCGACTTACAAAGAGTATACTCAAAAGTTAAAATTAATGTTGATATTGAATATAAATGAACAAATGAGTATACCGGTAAATGAGAAAATAATATTAGAGGATCTAAATCTGAAAATTTAACTTTAGAATATGATATCAAAGATATTGATAAAACTCAGTTTGCATATAGGGATGAAACTTTTAATGATGGAAAAGTAAAAAATGAAGTATTATTTTACTTTTATATAGCAATAAAATATTCATCAACAGAAAATGTAAAAACAAATTACAAAATAGACCTAGAAACAGTAGCTCAAATGGATAGATATAATACCAGTTGATATGATGCATATAAATTGTTAGCAGTTTCTAAAATAAGCTTAAAAAATGTTGAATTTGAAAAAGTATAATTAAAAATTATTTATAAAAACTTAATAAAATTTAAAACCTACAATTACTTACATTTGTAGGTTTTTTTATAAAAAAATATATCATAGTGTTAAAATATATTTTGTAAAGTAAATAGGAGTATATATGAGAAAACAAATTATTATAGGAAACTGAAAAATGTTCAAAACAAACTCAAATGCTATTGAGTTTGTAAAAAGTATAGATTCACAAGTAGAATCAAACTCAAACTTAATTGCTGGAATTGCTGTTCCAACAATTATGATAAGTGATTTATCAAAAGTTGCAAAAAATATTAAAATTGCAGCACAAAATTGTTATTTTGAAAAAGAAGGTGCTTTTACTGGAGAAACTTCAATACCAATGTTAAAAGAACTTAATGTTGAATATGTTGTTATTGGTCATTCGGAAAGAAGAGATATCTTTAAAGAAGATGATCGATTAATCAACAACAAAGTAAAAGCTTTGATTGCAGCTGGATTAACACCAATCTTATGCTGTGGAGAAAGTTTAGAAATTTATGAATCTGGAAAAACAATGGATCATGTAAAAAAACAATTAAGTGATGATTTAAAAGAAGTTAGTTCAGATCAAGTTAAAAATGTTGTAATTGCATATGAACCAATTTGAGCAATAGGGACTGGAAAAGTTGCAACTCCAGAAATAGCACAAGATGTTATTAAAGGTATAAGAGACTACTTGGCTTCAATGTATGGTCAAGAATTTGCAAACGAAGTTTTAATTCAATACGGTGGAAGTGTTAAACCTGAAAATATTAAAGAAATTTTAGCTCAACCAGATATTGATGGAGCTTTGGTTGGTGGAGCTTCACTTGTAGAAGATTCTTATTTAGGTTTATTAAAATAAATGTTAGAAAAAAACATCAAATTAATTGCTTTAGACATGGATGGTACTAGTTATTATCATTTAGGTGAACCTGTTGAAGCAAATATTGATTATATAAATAAGGCTTTAAAAAAGGGTATAAAGGTAGTTTTTGTTACCGGAAGACCACACCTTAATAAAAAAAATAGATTAGATCTATATAATTTTGTTAAAGATGAATCTTTTTTAATAGGTTTTAATGGTGCAATAATTTATGATATTTTAGAAAAAAAAGTTATAAAAGAAACTTTAATCTCTAAAGAAATCATTAAAAAAGCATTTGAAATCACAAAAAAACCTGAATATAAAGACATTGATATGTATGCTTATTCACATGACTTAAATAAAACTTTTATAAACAAAACATTAGAAACTAATGAACTTGTTAATATTGAAAAAGCTTTTTATGAAGGTGATATTGAAGTGGTTAATGATAATACAGAAATTATAGATTGTTACAAAATATTATTAAGAAATTTTAACGAAACTTTAATAAGTGAAATAAAAAATCTTGGATTAAATATTTTTTGACTTAAAAATTCAATATCAGCTGAAGTCACTCATAGTGATGTTAGCAAAGCTAATAGTTTAAAAATAATTTTAGATCATTTTAAGATTGATAGAAGAAATGTTCTTGCTATGGGAGATGGTGCAAATGATATTCCGATGTTAGAAATGGCAGGATTATCAATTGTTCCTTTTGATGCAAAAGAAAAAGCAAAAAAACATGCAATGATAGTTTCTAAATATAAACATAATGAAGGTGCAGTAGGCATTGCAATAAAAAAATACATATTAGGAGAATAAATATGAAAGCAAAAAAACCAGTAATTTTAGCTATACTTGATGGATGAGGATTAGCTAGTCCAAGTAAAGGTAATGCTGTTGTTGAAGCAAACATGGAGTTTGTTGAACAACTTAAAAAAGATTATCCGTGAGTTGAAGCTCATGCCAGTGGAGAGTGAGTTGGTTTGCCAGAAGGTCAAATGGGAAATTCTGAAGTAGGTCATATTCATCTTGGAGCTGGAAGAATTAAATATGAATCATTATCATTAATTAATAAAGCTATTAAAGATAATAATTTTGAAAGTAATCCAGCAATAAATGATGCTATTGAAAATTGTAAAAAAAACAATAGTGCATTTCACATAATGGGATTATTTTCTGATGGAGGAGTTCACTCTCATATGTTACATATGTTTGCAACTTTTGAAACTGCTGCAAAAGCCGGTCTAAAAGAAATATATGTTCATTTATTTACAGATGGTAGAGACACAAAACCAACAGTTGCTATTAATTATTTAAAAAGTTTAGAAGAATTATTTGCTAAATATAAATTAGGTCAAGTTGGTTCTATTTCTGGACGTTTTTACTCAATGGATAGAGATAAAAGAATGGAAAGAGTTGCGGAAGGATATAAATCTTTAGTTGATAGAATTGATGTAAATAAATTTACTAATCCAAAAGATTATATTGAATCTCAATATAACGAAGGAAAAGATGATGAAGGAATTTTACCTGCATTTAATGAATCTGCACCGAATGGATATATAAAAGAAAATGACTCAGTTATTTTTGCTAACTTTAGACCAGATAGAGCAATTCAAATGGCAAGTACCTTTACCAATCGCGATTATATGGCTTGAAGCTCTCCAGAGTTTAGTAAATTAACTTTTTTAGGAGACAAAATTTTCTTTGTTTCTATGATGGAATATTCTGCAAGTGTTAATTCAAAACATATTGCTTTTAAACCAATTGAAGTTATTAACGGTTTAGGGGAATGATTAAGTGATAAAGGTTATAAACAATTAAGAATTGCAGAAACTGAAAAAATTGCTCATGTTAGTTTCTTTTTTGATGGAGGAAAAGACTATTTTAAAAATGGTTTAGCAACTCCAGAAGAAATTAAATTAGAAGGTGCCGCAATTAACTTAATTCCTTCAACAAAAGAAGTTCCTACTTATGATTTAAAACCAGAAATGTCAGCTGTAGAAATTACAGATCAATTAGTTAAACAAATAGAGTCTAATGAATATGATTTAATTGTTTTAAACTATGCAAACTGTGACATGGTCGGACATACTGGTGTGTTAGATGCAGCTATTAAAGGTGTAAAAATTTTAGATGAACAATTAAAAAGAGTTTATGAAGCAACCCAAAAAACGGGTGCTGTGATGATAATAACTGCAGACCATGGTAATGCAGAAGTTATGATCGATGCTGAAGGTGGGCCTAATAAAAAGCACACTAGTCAACCTGTGCCGATAATAATTACTGACAAATCATTAAAATTAAGACAAAAAGACGCAGCAATTGCTGATGTTGCTCCAACAATTCTTGAAATTATTGGTGAAGAAGTACCTAATGAAATGACTCAACCATCATTAATCGAAAAATAAAATTTAATATTTATTAATTAACTTATTTTTTAAAAAATAAGTTTTTTTAATCTAATGTTTTTTTTCTTAATTATAATTGTAAAATAATTATGTAAATTAATTTAAGATTATTTATATAAGCCTGCATAATGGGTAGGCGTTTCTACAACAGGACCGATCTTGTTTCTATAAATAAACTAAATAATCTAACTTTTATTTACACTATTTTAAAAAATAAACAAAGTTTATTAAATAAAAAAATAATAGTATCAAATAAGACAATCCATCCCAAATCATTGTCTGCGACTTTTCTTATCCTATATCCAAAATTTAATGCATTATATCCTCTACGTTTTAAAAATAAGCTTTGTATAAATATAAAAAACCTTAATAACTTATAGTTATTAAGGTTTTTTTAAAAAAAATTGTTACCAACCTCTACCAATTACTTTTCTTGAATTAATTTCTTTATCTATTTTTAAAATAGCTTTCATTGCTTCATAAAAAGAAGAAACTAAATTTTTGATTTTACCTTCATAATAACAACAATCACCAGCCGCAAATATTCCTTTTATTGAAGTGTTCATATCAACTCCAACACTTATTCAATTATCTTTTGTTTCGAAATTTATTAAAGAATTTTTTTTAACATCTCAATCCATTCCATAATTTACAACAGCAAAATCAAGATCAAGTTCTACTAATTCATTATTTTCAGCATTTTTTAGAGATATTTTTTCTACAATATTATTATCACTTTTTATAATTTTTTCAAAAATATATGGAGTCAATATCTTAGCTCCTTTTTTTAAAGCAGATTCTACCCCAGCAACAGAACCTCTAAATTCTTCTCTTCTATGTACTAAAGTAGTAGTTTTGGCAATTTTTACAATTATGTTTGTAAAATCAATAGCAGAATCTCCACCCCCAAATACAACAACGTTTTTATCTTTAAAAATGTCTGTGTTTTGAACAGAATATAAAATATTATCGTAGGGTTCTTTAACAATTTTTTTATATTTATAAAATCCTAATCCAATTGTAAATAATATTCTTTTAAAGTCTTGGGTAGTTCCATCTGAAAAATCCACTCTAAATCATTTTTGATCGATATCATCTTCTCCTGTAGAGTCAATTGGTGTTATTTTTACAACTGTTGTAAAAAATTTTTCTTCAAATTTTTCATCATTTTTTTCAATTAAATCATACATATCTTTTATAACTTCAAAAGAAGGTTTTGATTTAATCCCTGGTAAATTATTTAAAGGTTTTGTTGGATAAAGTCTTGTGATTTGTCCTCCAAATTGTTTTTCATTTTCTACTATTGTACCTGTTAAGTTACAATTTCTTGCAATTTTTCATGCATATAATCCAGCAGCACCAGCTCCAATTATAAGAACATCTTTTATCATTTTATTGCTACTCCTATCTAAAAAATTATATCATAATAAAGAAAATAGAAATGAGAGATAAGATTATGATAATAAACTCAATTGATGAAATTGATCAAATCATTAATAATGTTTTACCATATTGTAATAAAAATACAGCAATTCTTCTAGATGGTGATTTAGGTGCTGGTAAAACTACATTTACAAAATATCTATTAAAAAAATTAGGTGTAAAGCAAATAGTTAATTCACCAACTTTTGTTATTATGAATCAATATCAGTGTAAAGATTTAACAATAAATCACGTTGATGCATATAGATTAAATAAAAACGAAGAAGTAGAAATGTATTTAGAACAATTTTTTGATGCTTTAAATATAATTGAATGAAGTAATAATTTGGATATAAATTATGAACAACACTTTAAAATTATAAAAATTTCTATTAAAATAATTAAAGAAGATATTAGAGAATTTAAGGTTGAGGTAGTTTAAATGAACTTATTTATTGATACAAGCAATAACACTTTAGTTTTAATTTTAGAAAAAGATAATATAGTTATTGATAACTTAATTTTAACTAATCAAACTAAAATTAGTGATATTGCCTTAGAAAATATCAGTCATTTATTAAAAAAACACAATCTTTCATTAAATAAAATTGATAAATTTTATATTACAAAAGGTCCTGGAAGTTATACAGGAGTAAGAGTAGCAATTACAATAGTTAAAACCTTAAAAACTGTAAATGATAAATTTAGAGTATATACAATTAGTAGTCTTGCTTATCAAGCTGGTAAATTAGATTGTGTTAGCTTGTTGGATGCAAAAGGGGATAAATACTATGTTGGGGTATATAGCAACAAAAAAACTTTAGTAGTTGATCAAATTTTGCCAAAAGATTATTTAGGTGATTTTTGTAAAGCTTTTAAAAATTTTACTATTATTAAAGATTATCACGAACTTGATTTTGTACAAAACTATTTAGATTTAAAAGATAATTTTGAACTTATTGAAAATGTGGATAATATTGAACCACTTTACATTAAAAATTTTATTTAATATTTTATATAATTTATAGATTGTTTTTTGTTATAATTCTTTTGTATGGATTGATACTCAAGTTGGTGAAGAGGGCACCCTGCTAAGGTGTTAGGTCGGGTAACCGGCGCGAGAGTTCGAGTCTCTCTCAATCCGCCATTAAGAAAACAAATTGGAGTTTAACTCCATTTTTTTATACAAAATTATCATTAAAAATAATAAGGTTTTTTTTGATAAAATAATACTAATCTTAACAAGGAGACAAATATGGCAAAAACTAAAAAAGACATTGACTTAAAAGAAGAACAACCAAAAAAAGGTTTATTTAAAAAAATGTTTAGTGGTAAAACTGAACAAAAAAAAGTGTTTCAAATCATGAAAACTAAAAAAAATTTAAATCTTTATTTTTATACTGATGTCAATAATATATTGTTAATTTTAGAAAACGGTATACGTTTATTAAAAGATCAAAAACTAAACAAAACAGAAGAATACATAGTTTGAACTTATTTAGAAAATAATAATTCAATTGGTTTAGAATTTGATTCTTCAACAAGAGCACATTTTTGAAAATGAGCATCAGAAGCTAAAGTTGATGTTGAAAAAATTTCTGTTATCGGTATTAATGCAGAAAAACTAGCAAGGCATTGTAAAAAAGATTGGGGACTTGATACTGTAGGTAACTTGGTATATATTTATGAAACTATTCCAGTAGAAGCAATCGACTTTATAATGATAAAAGACAAAGCAAATTTAAAAAGAATAGAGACTTTTGTAGAAGCAAATGATATTGATATCGATGTATTTTATGGAGAAACAGGTAATATAAAACAAAAAGAAAAAGAGGAAAAATAAAATGGCTCAAAAACTTGAAAAAATCACTCAAAGAGATGAAGATTTTTCAAAATGATATACAGATGTAGTGAAGAATGCAGGTCTTGCAGATTATGGACCGGTTAAAGGA
Source organism: Spiroplasma gladiatoris (assembly GCF_004379335.1). Lineage (NCBI taxonomy): Bacteria > Bacillati > Mycoplasmatota > Mollicutes > Entomoplasmatales > Spiroplasmataceae > Spiroplasma > Spiroplasma gladiatoris. The sequence goes on from NZ_CP038013.1 coordinate 239,980, forward strand.
ACAATGATTTTTAAACCTTATGGTTATGCAATTTGAGAAAATATTATGAAAATTGCAGACAAAATGTTTAAAGAAGTTAATGTAGAGAATGTTTATTTCCCGCTATTAATTCCAGCAAGTCTTTTTAATAAAGAAAAAGAACATATCGAAGGTTTTGCTCCTGAATTAGCAACTGTTACTAAGGTTGGAGATAAATCTTTAGGCGAAGAATTATATATTAGACCAACTAGTGAAGTTTTAATTTGTACGCATTTTGCAAAAGAAGTTAAATCATATCGTGATTTACCTTTAATCTATAATCAATGAACAAATGTGATGAGATGAGAAAAAACAACAAGACCCTTTTTAAGAACCAGTGAATTTTTATGGCAAGAAGGGCACACTATTCATTCAACGCCAAAAGAAGCAAAAGAAATGACATTAACAATTTTTGAAATATATAAAAAATTAGCAAACGATTTTTTGTTATTGCCAGTTATTAGTGGAAGAAAAACTGAAAAAGAAAAGTTCGCTGGAGCAAAAGAAACCTATTCAATTGAAGCTTTAATGTATGATGGACAAGCTCTACAATCAGGAACAAGTCATTATTTTGGAGACAACTTTGCTAAAGCCTTTAATATTAAATTTCAAAATAAAGAGCAAAAAGAAGAATATGCATATTCAACAAGTTGAGGAGTATCTACAAGATTAATTGGAGCTATAATTATGTCGCATTCAGATGATCAAGGTTTAGTTTTACCTTCAAAAATAGCACCAATTCAAATTCAAATTATTAATATTAATGAATCTGATGACGTTTTAGAAATATCAAATCAACTAAAAAATGATTTGAAAAATGATTTTAGAGTATTTGTAGATAATACAGACAAATCTTTTGGTTATAAAATAAGTGAAGCAGAAATAAAAGGTGTGCCAATAAGAATTGAAGTTGGTCCAAGAGATATTGCAAACGGAGTTGTAACAATCTCAAGGCGAGACATCAGAAATAAAGAGCAAGTTAAAATAAATGAAGTAAAAGAATATGTTAATAAACAAATATTAGAACATGATAAGAATATATTTAATATAGCTTTAAATAATCTAAATAGTAGAACATTTAAGGCAAACACAATTGAAGAATATCAAGAAATTTTAGAAAATAAACAAGGATTGGTTTTAGTACCGTTTTGTGGCGATATTGATTGTGAAAATGATATAAAAGAAAAAACTCAAACTAATTCTAGATGTATTCCAGATAATGTTGAGCATAAAAAATCTAAATGTTTTAATTGTAAACGTGATTCTGATAAATTAGTATATTTTGCAAGAGCTTATTAGTTAAGGTCAACAATAATACTAACAATTTCACTAAACTCATAGTGCCTGCTTCCTGGCACTTTTTTTATTTTGCATTGTTTTATTAAATCGTTAAAAATGTATACAAAAGTAGCATCATCAACATTTTTAAAAAAAGGTTTGCATTTAAAATAAACTTTAGAAAATGTAAAAATTGGATACTTTGAAATATATTCAAAAATTATTTTTTTTATTTCACGATGAGTTGGTAACTGTTCTTGGATTATTTCACTTCTTATTCTTAAAATTACATTCATTGTATTTTTAAAAACTTTAATGTTTGATTCAAGTTGATAAATTAATAAATCTAAAAAAAAGTTTATTCATTTTTGATAATCAAAGTTATTATCTAACTTTGATAATTCTTGATAGTATAAAAATTGTTCTTTTAAAATTGCTTTTGAAATATAAAAATATGGTTTTGTAGTAATTTGATACTTATTTAAAATCAAATTAAATAATATTCTTCCTGTTCTACCATTTCCGTCAGTAAATGGGTGTACTTTTTCAAAATAGGCATGAGCAATAGCGCCTCTTATAAAAGCTTCGTTTGTATTATCACAATCTAAAAAAGGTGTTGAATCGTTAAGTCAGCTTATAAATTCTTGCATATATTCTTCAACTAATGCTGGTATTGGTGGGTAGTATTTTGCGATTTGAACTTGTTTAATCCTAAAAGTCCCTGGATTTGCATTAATTGCATGAACTGACATCATATTTTCAAATAAATCTCTATGAATATTTAAAAGTAAGTTTTTATCAAAAACTTTATTTTCTTTTAAATATATATCAGCTTTTTTTAAAGCATTAACATAGTTAGAGATTTTTTTGCTTGTTGGAGTATCTTGAGCTAATAACTCTAAGTCGTTAGTATCTATCCCTTCGATTAAGTGAGAGTGTTTTGCTTCATATTTTAATAATTGAATTGATAAAAATTGTGTATCAAAAGGTGCATTATTTAGATAATCATTATACTCAATAAATAATTCCATTATTTGTTTAATTTTTTTTTCAAACTCTTTTGGTCTAAAAGTAACTTCATAAATTGAGTATAAAGATTTTTTAATTTCTGACATTAAATAATCCTTTCATTTTCAATATTATAACAAAAAGCAATTAAAATAGTTAATAATAAGTTTTTAGAAACTTGATAACATTTTTTAAAACCCCTAATTAAGAGATATAATATTTTTGTATACGGATATCAATTAAAAATTAAAAAAAACATTAAATGAAATAGTTTAGGAGGTTGTGACATGGAAAATGTAAAACCTGGAGATAAACTTCTTATTCATGCATATAAACATAATGGTAATTTATATCGTTCATGAGATAGTGGTGTTGTTCTAGAATCTAATTCAGAAGGATTAGTTGTTATTAATAAAGATGTATTAATTACTGAAATCAGTGGTAGAAAATGAAAAACAAACGAACCAGCTATTTGATTCTTTTTTAAAGAAAGTTGATATAATATTATATGTATGTTTAAAGAAACAGGAATAAATTATTATTGTAATTTATCATCACCGTATATAGTTGAGTCAAATACTATAAAATACATCGACTATGATTTAGATATTAAAGTTTTTAATGATGGAAGTTTCAAAATACTAGACTTAAAAGAGTTTAATCGAAATCGAATTAACTTTAACTATTCTAGAACAATTGTAGAAACTGTGTGAGAACATATTGATAAATTAAAAGAAATAATAAAAGAAAAAAAAGGTTTATTTGATCATCGGTATGTTGAACAAATATGAAATAATTTTATAAAAAATAACTTTAGTTAAAATTGAAAAAATTTTAAATCACTTATAGAGTGATTTTTTTATTTGTTAAATATATAATAAGAATAGGAGAAAAAATATGAAATAGTTACAAAAAGTAAAAGTAGTAGTTAAATATATAATGATATTTATATTTTTATGTATCGTTTTTAATATGATAAATATTCAAAAAATGTATAATTCTGTTTTATATAAAGTATTTAACATTAGTTTAATACTTTAATTTTTTCTATAACTATAGTTCTAATATCTCAATTTTCTAAGTTTTATGATAATTATAATAAAACAAGATTTAACAACTCAATAAAATTATATATATTGTCAAATGAAGTTATTGAGTTAATTAAATTATTAATTATTTTATTTCCAATTGAAGCTTATAAAAAATTTAACATTTGTAAAATTCTCAGTGAGTGAAAATAAATACTTAATTACACTTACATTCTTTTCTTTATTTTCGATAATAATGATATTAATTAGTTATACACTATTTATTTGCTATACAATTCAAACTAGAAAAAACGCTCTAAATATTATTTTTGAAATTGAATACTTACTAATATTTAAAAGTATGAATTTAGATATTTTATTAAATTATTTTTTAACTAATTCCAACCAAATAATTAATATAAACTTTAAAAATTTAATAAATTATTTTATTTTAAAAGAAAAAAGCAAAAAAGATTTAATAATTAATTATAAATTTTCTTTATTGTTAAACACCAAAAAGAAGGCGACAACTCTCCAATTTATTTTTAAATAAAATTTAATATTAAAATTAAAAAGGAGAATAAAATATGAAAAATTAATTAGCTTATTTGCTGCTTTTGGGCTTACTTCTTTATCTATAAATACAGTTATTACATGTCCAAAAAATAATGCAAATTCTATCAAAGATTTAGCAAGTATAAATAATAGCGATTTAATAATTTCACCCCAAGACAACAATCAAGAAGTTGTTAATAAATTTGCAATAAACAAAATAAATTTGATATTTGAGATAAATATAACTAATGATGATGTTGAATTTAGCAACTTTAAAGAGTCTTCAAAAACTACCGAAGGTTCTATTAAAGGTAGTGCTACTACTAATAATAAAATAATTAAAAATAGTGCAACTTTTAAAATTGCTATAATAAAAGATGATATAAGTTTAATTAAAAATAAAGAATTAGGCGAAATAATTGGAAATGAAGATCTTAAAACAAGTGTAGGAAATGAAGAAACACTAGAAGCTATTAATTTAAAAAACCCTGATTTAAATTTAACTTCTGATGATGTGGATTTCTTAACTTTTAATAATAGTAAAGCAAATTTAAAAGCAAGTTCTCAATCAAATAGATTTAGAGGAACTTTAGAAGTTAAATATAGTTATACAACAAAATTTAACATAAGTATTTTTGAAGATGCTTTAAATAAGAGGGGGGTTAGCTGCAATTTTTGCGCCAAAATTTAATATTGGATATTTAATGACACCAAGTTTTTCTGATAATGATGTAAAAAATTCTATAAAAAATTATGCAGAACCTCTTTTAAGTATAATGGGTGTGCAAATGAATTGAAACCAAGTTGAACAAGCGACAAAATTAAGTGTTAACAGTAATGAAAATAATTATTTATTTAAACTTGAAGCAAATCCAGAACAAGCAAAACTAGTTGATAAACTTTATTTATATGAATCTGCAAATGTAAAGTTAAAACAACAAAAACAAATACCTAGTGAGTGAAATAAAAAAGATTTAGGAGACATTAGTATTTCTTCAAATAAAAAAAAGAAATAATTGATAATTTTTTTAAGATAAGCTCTGTAACTGATGAAAAAATTGTAAATCAATTTAAATTAAAATGTTCTACAGACAACAGTGTTGTTATTATTCCTGAAAATAATTCAGATTGTATAACAACAGAAATATAGTAAACTTTAATCTTTTAAAACAATAATTAAAAAATACCATTATAAATGGTATTTTTTAATTATTGAAAAACACAGCCTAAAAGTGTTGCATTAGTTGAATCTTTTGCAAATTCACAAGGTGTTGCATAAGCAATATCTTTTGTAACTACTTCTAATCTTTTAAAAATTCTTTTGAAAAATTCTTGATTGTTTAAAGCTACACTTCCTCCTACAACAAGAACTTCTGGATTTAAAAAATAAATCCCTGTAGCAAAAAACTGAACAAATTTATCCTCTAATTCTTTGAAATAATCATTTACAATAGGATTGTTTTTATTATTAAAAATTTCAAATGCTTCCGTAGCGTTTTTTACTTCAACCCCACGTTTTTTTAATTGTCTTGGTATGTTTGAACCACTTCCAAAAAACTCAATACCAGATTTTATTTCGTCTCCTTGAGATAAATCAGGAATAGCATTTGCAACTTCACAAGCATTAGTTGTAAACCCATTTAAAATTTTATTATCATTTACATAACCAGCACCAATTCCAGTTGAAACTGTTACAAATAAAACTGAAGTTTTTTTTAAGATAATCGCTTGACCTAAAGCGGCGATATTTGCATCATTGTTAAATAAGATTGGCACGTCAAAATCTTTTTTAAACATTTCTACAATATTTAAATTTGATCATCCTGGTAAATTGTGTGTTGTTAAGATCATTCCTTTTTTTAAATCTAATGGACCAGGCACGCATAATCCAATGCTTATTAATTCACTTTCTTGTTTAGCTTGATTAATATATTCTTTTATTTTTTCATAAGATTCTTTTGGTTCATTAATATTTGTATCAAATATCAACAAATCTTTAATTTCTTTACCATAAACTTTTGCAATTCTTATAGAAGTGCCACCAATATCTATTGCTATTTTCATTTATTCTCTCCTTCTTTAAATACACCTATATCTTAAATTATTTTTAAAGATATTTGAATAAAAAATAATTTGAAGTACAATCTATTTATGCTTAAATCTTATGTATCATTTGGAGGAAAATAATGGACAAATCAAAAATTAGAAATTTTAGTATAATTGCTCATATTGATCACGGAAAATCAACATTAGCAGATCGTATTTTAGAGTTAACAGGAAGTGTTGATAAAAGAGAAATGCAAGCTCAATTATTAGATTCTATGGATATTGAAAGAGAACGTGGAATTACTATTAAATTAAACTCTGTTCAATTAAAATATAAAGCCAAAGATGGTGAAGAATATGTGTTTCATTTAATTGACACTCCAGGACATGTTGATTTTACTTATGAAGTTTCAAGAAGCTTAGCAGCTTGTGAAGGTGCTTTGCTTGTAGTTGATGCAAGCCAAGGAATAGAAGCCCAAACTTTAGCAAATGTTTATTTAGCTTTAGACAATAATTTAGAAATAATCCCAGTAATAAATAAAGTTGACTTACCAGCAGCTGATCCTGAACGTGTAAAAGAAGAAATTGAAAATGTAATTGGAATTGATTGTTCAAATGCACCAATGATAAGTGCAAAAACTGGACTAAATGTAGAAGATGTTTTAGAAGCAATTGTTAAATTTGTACCTTATCCAATTGATGCAGATGATAATAAACCTTTAAAAGCACTAATTTTTGATTCGTATTATGATAAATATCGTGGAGTTATGGTTTCAATTAGAGTTGTAGAAGGTAGTGTAAAAGTTGGACAACAAATTCAAATGATGCAATCAAAAGCAACATATGAAGTTACAGAAATTGGTGTTAAAACTCCTTTTGAAGTAAAAAAAGATAAGTTAGAAGCAGGAGAAGTTGGGTGACTAAGTGCCTCAATTAAAACTGTTAGAGATGTCCAAGTTGGAGATACAATTACAACAAAAGAAAATGGCGCAACTGAACCACTAGATGGTTATAAAAAAATGAATCCAATGGTTTATTGTGGAATTTATCCTGTTGATACTGCAAAATACAAAGATTTAAAAGAAGCATTAGAAAAAATAAGTCTAAGTGACGCTAGTTTAGTATATGAGGCTGAAAGTTCTCAATCATTAGGTTTTGGATTTAGATGTGGATTTTTAGGTTTATTACATATGGATGTAATTCAAGAAAGACTAGAAAGAGAATATGATTTAACTTTAATCGCAACAGCTCCTTCTGTTATATATAAAGTAAATATGACAAATAATGAAATAATTGAAATTGATAATCCAGCATTTCTACCTGACCCTCAAAAAATAAATACTATTGAAGAACCTTATGTAAAAGTTTCGATAATGACACCAGATCGATATTTAGGTGATTTAATGGGTTTATGTCAAGATAAACGTGGTAATTATATTGATATTGATTATATTGATGATACAAGAAGAAATCTTGTTTATGAAATGCCTTTAAATGAGATAGTTTTTGATTTTTTTAATAAATTAAAATCAATTTCAAAAGGATATGCTTCTTTTGACTATGAATTAATTGGTTATAAACCATCAAAACTTGTTAAAATGGATATCATGTTAAATGGTGAAGTAGTTGATGCTTTATCAACAATAGTCCATAAAGATTTTGCTTATCATAGAGGAAAAGTTTTAACAGAAAAGTTAAAAGAAATAATACCTCGTCAAAACTTTGAAGTGCCAGTTCAAGCAGCAATTGGTTCAAAAATTATTGCTAGAGAAACAATTAAAGCTATGCGAAAAAACGTTTTAGCCAAGTGTTATGGTGGAGATATTTCACGTAAGAAGAAATTATTAGAAAAACAAAAAGAAGGTAAAAAACGTATGAAAGCAATTGGTTCTGTTGAAGTTCCACAAGAAGCTTTTATAGCAGTTTTAAAATTAGACGATTAAACACTTAAATGCCTACAACATTTAAGTGTTTTTTTAACTATTCTTGTTATTTTGGAGTTTAAAATATATAATATATGTACAAGTTGAGGAAAGTTAAAATGAAAAAAATAAGAATATGAAAATTCGTAATAAGTTTTATTATAATGATGACAACAATTTTGTTAGTTCCTTTTTTAACTATTACTTATACAAGTACAGGTTTTAAATTAGGATATCAAACTAGCCAAATTTCTAAGTTAACTATTACATTAATTGCCATTTCAACTATTTATTTTTTATTAAATACAATAGCAAATGCATTTGAAAGAAAAGCGGGAAAAATAATTGCAGTTATTGCAGCAATTATCGGATTTGGATTAATTACATTGTTATCAATTTATAGTTTTACAGCAATTGATACTTCTGGTTTAGCAAGACAAGAGGTAAAAATATTTTTATCAATTCCTTGTATTACCTTAATAGCAATTGATACAGGATTAAATATTTTTTATTCATCAGTTGATTTACAACAAACAACAACAGTTGTCCAACAAGTAGTTAGTGCTGAAATTAATAAAGACTTAGGACAACAACAAATGATGAACTTAAGTGGTGTAGAAATTCAAGACTCTACAGCTTTAAAAGCAAGAATTCAACAAATGCAAGGTGGTCTTAGCAAAAGTTATGATGAAGCAATTGAAGAAATTGAAAAAACTGGTGCTTTAAATGGAATTAATATTGGTTCAATTTTAAAAGATGATGATGAACCAGTTAAAATAACACCAATTACAGTTGAAGAAGTAAAACATAATTCTAAAAGCTTAAATGAGGAAAATAATAATAAAAAAATAAATGACCAAGAAGAATACAATCCATTTATAGATGATCCACTTGCAAAACTTTATGATAGTGATTATGAAAGTTTAAAATCAACATCATTATCAAGAAGTGAATCATCTGTTGCAGGAGGATTTAAATTTTTATCTAAAAAAGCACAAAGAGATGAAGAAAACTCTCATTAATTAAAAAAACATCAAATAAAATTTCTACATATCTTTATTGAGAAATTATATTTGATGTTTTTTTTATATTATGCAATTTAAATAACCAATATTTTAATCTATAAAATGTTAAAATCATAAAGTTAGGAGGATTCGTAATGGCTATTGTAAAAAAACAAAAAAAAGCAGAAGTTTTTGTTTCTAATAAAAATAATCCTAAAACTAAATTTTCAGATAAATTTAAAAATTTTAAACAGGATTTAAAAATAAAAACAAAAGAACAATTGAGTGCAGCTTCAATTGGTGGAAAAATCTTATATACATTAGTAATAATTTTAAGAATTTTAGTTATATTGTTTTGATTTATAGCGCCAATCCTTATTACATTAGCTTTCGTTTATGATCCTGGATTTAGAAGTTTAGTATGATACATTTGTGCAAAAATTAAAAATGTAGATACAGTTAATGGAATGCAAGTACCTTCAATGGATATAGCATTTGTAAATAAAGTAATAAATATTGCTGCTCCCATTATTTGTTTTGTTTCTTTTATAATTTTTTTACCAGCTGTTGTATGACCTTTTTATAGTAAAACCCAATGAAGAAAAAGAGTTTTTTATGCTACTAACTTGTTTTTTTGACCAATATTATTTTTAGTTGTTGATTATTCAATATATTTTTTAAAAAGCTCATTTCCAAAAGGGCCAGAAATTGATATTAATGGACCATATTATCCATTAAGAATCGCTTATGAAGTTTTAAACGCAAATTATACACCATTTAGCGGATGAAACATTGCTTATCAAGTTGTCTGATTTTTTCTAATTTTTTTAGCAGTTTTTGTTTCAGTAGAAGCATCTTTGATTAGAAAACTAAGATTAGACTATGAAGATTTATATAGTGAAACTAAAGACAGTAGATCACTTGTTAATCAAGTGTTTGAAGGTAGACTTGAATTTGGAGAAATTAAAGCAGAAAATTTAAATAAAGAAATTAAGCAACTTAGAGGTAATTTAACACTTGAAGAAAGACAAAGAAGATTAGATAGATTAGATAGATTAAAACAAGAAAAAGATAAGTTGAAACAAGAAAAATCTAAAAGGAAATCAAAAAATAAAAAAAGTACTAAAAAAATAGATAGTAAAGCAAAAAAAACTAATAAACCAAAAGATAAAAAAGATATGTAAGGATAATTTACAATGTTAAAAATAAAAAAATCATTAAGTTATAAATCTCAAATTATTGAGTATGATTTAACATTAAGAGATCAAAAATATATCAGATTAAAAGTAGTAGATAATAATTTGTCAGTTTCTGCACCTTTAAATATAGAGGACTGAGAAATTGAAAACTTTATTTATAAAAATATAGCAAAAATTTTAAAAATAATTGAATTTAAGGAAAAAAACAAAAAAATTAAAATTGCAAACCCTGGGTTCATAAAAATATTTGATCAAAAAAAAGAAGCATTTTTTAGAGTAGAGCCAAACGAAAAACAAAGCAATACCTATAAACTTTATGATAATGTTGAATTAACTTTAAAGCATTTATATAAAAAATTATCAATTGAATATTATGATATATTTGAAAATAAAGTTAATTTATGAAAAGACAAAATGCAACTTGACTTCAAAAATCTAACTGTTAAAGAAATGAAAGGAAAATGAGGAGTTTGTTATCCTGAAAAATCAAAAATAGTTTTAAATATTAGACTAATTCATTATCCAGTTGAAGCTTTAGAATATGTTATAGTTCATGAATTAACTCACTTAGTTCATAAAAATCACTCTAAAAACTTTTGATATCATGTTCAAAAATACCTACCAAATTATAAAGAACATAGTAATTTGCTAAAAGTAGTATTTTAATTATTATAAAGTATAATAATTTTTATAAGGAGTTATATTTATGGGTTGAAAAAAAGAATTTAAAAAATTTCAAAAAGAATTCAATAAAAAAAACTCTTTTTATAATAATTCAATAGAAGAATCAAGTTTTATTGATTGAGTTAGAGCATCACAAGACGTTTATTATTGAACTGTTGAAAATCTATTAGTAATGATAGAAAATTTTAATAATAAGATAAAAGATAATCTAAAAAATATCATTTGACCCGACAAATATAGCGAAAATTATTTTTGAGATTTTACAAATTTTGGATTTAGCGAGGAGTTTAGTTCATATCCTTGTACAAGTTATTTTAAAAGCACTTATGAATATTTATTTAAAAAAATAGGTAGTTATGGGGCTACTTTGGTAATTAGTGCATGTACTAAATATTGTTACTATACTACAATTCGCTTTTGAAAAGTATTTAACTCTACTTTTTCGAATAAAAATATTAACGATAAAAATATTGCAAGAATTTTTGATGTTATGCAAAGAACTTCTTTAGATGCAATTGAAGGTATTATTGAAAAAGCAATTTTATTAACCGAGGGAATTGATATTGTTCCATATAAACACCATTTGTTAGTTGAAGAAATTATTGATATTGGAGATGATTTCACTTATCACTGAAGCAAAATGTTAGATCAAGTTGTAGATTTAACTCTTGAAGCTTATATGTTTCAAAAGGATATGAATCAAGAAAGCAGCTCGTTTTCTCAAGAGTTTTTTAAAAATCAACAAGAAAGTGATTTTGATGACTTTTTTGAAAAAACAAAAACAATGGTATTTAATGATGAAGTGAATGACGCTTTTAATTATTTTGGAATCTCAAAACTTGATTCACCTCAAGAGTTTAAAAAAATTTATCGCAAATTAGCTAAACAATTTCATCCAGATGTAAATCCAGATCCTTACGCAGCACAAGAAATGAAAAAAATTAATATGTTTAAAACAATTGTAGAACAGTATTATGAAAAATATGAAATAGTTTAGGAGAAATATTATTATGGATAAAAATATTTGACAAAATTTATTAAATTCTTCTAATGAACTGGTTAAAAATTTTGATAAAGAAAATTTAGTTAATATTGTAAAAGATTTTAGTGAAAGTTTAGTTGCTTTTAGTGAAATATACTCAAAAAATCGTGAAGAGTTTTACAAGTTTATTAACAAAAGATATAAAAAATTTTTAGTTCAAGCTATAAACATAATTTCTTCAGCTGATAGTGTTGCTGTAATTATGCAATTAAACGAAGGTGTAAATGATTATTTAATTTTATTAAATCTTTTTAGACAATTACTAGTAACATTAGATTCTTTAGCAAGTGAATATTGACTACAACTTATTAATAGTACAAAAACTAATGAACAAGACTTTGCTAAATTTATTATTGAAAAAGCAAACAGTTTAGGATTTGAAAAAACAACTAGTAATTTGAAAGATATTAAAAAAGGAGCAAACAAATATAAATTTATATTAGATAATTATTATGAAGAAATATTAAATAAAGAATTGTGAAAAGATTTAAAAGAATTAGAAAAAACTATTTTTGTAAAGCCAGATGGTGATTTTGAGTATTTTAAAAATCTATTAGCAGTTAAAGATGATTTAGCAGAAGATATGATAATAAATCTTTGAGCTGTTTTAGCAATTGCTATAAGTTACTTAGATTATTTGAATGAGCTTTTGAAAGGAAAATAAATTATGAAACATAAAGGGTGAGAATATTATAGTCACATACCAAGAGATATAATTTCTAATGAGGTTTATATGCTTCTTTCTCTTTTTGGTTCTGAAAATAAGTATTTAAAATTACTTGAAAAAAGATGATTCGAAAAAAAAGACACAACAGATTTTAGAGAGTATATGGAAATTGCTTTTGAACAAACTGAGGTTAGTGAAAAAAAAGAAGTAGATCGTGATAGTTTAAGTTGTTTACTTAGGTTGATGGCAATTTGCGATACTTTTTCAGATTATGAATACATTTACGATATGTCAAAAAAAATTTATGATGATCCTAAAATTCAAGATAAAGATTTAAGATTATATGATTATTCTTTTATAGAATTGGTGGTCACAATTTATGATGCTCTTGTCAATGAATTTAATGACTTAACTGTTATTGCAAAATACAAACCAATCACAAAAGAAATTATTGATGAGGTTGTTAAATTATCTAGTTTTATAAATGATTCAAAAAAAGTTATTCAAAAAACTTATTTAATAAATGACTTAATTAGCGATCTACTAGATTTACTAGAAGATGATAGTGAAAATAAGTATGAATTTGAACATTCTGAAGAAGTAATTTTATATAATTTTGCAATCTATTATTCAACAAAATTTTACTTTGCATTGTTGTTAAGAGAAAAAATCATTGCTGAAGAAGAAAAAATTACTAGAACTATTATCGAAGAAAACAAACCATTAATTGAAGAAGATGGGATGAGAATGTCAGAAACTGTTATGTTAAACGAAGAAGCAAAAGAAATATTTTATAAAACTTTAAAAAATTAATAATGGAAGCAATACATCAAAAATTTCCTTTTTGTTGTAAAAAGGATAGCATATTTTTTTCTACTTTATTAGAAAATTATATCGCCTTAAGAGACAAATACAGTGGAATTGACATATTAAATAATGATTATAACTTGTACAAAAATTTATCAAATTGCAATCTTGAAGTTCTATATAAAAAAGTTATTACTATTACATCAACTCTTGAAAATGTTATAGTTAAACAATTAGAAAAAAAACTTTGAGATATAGCAAGTTTACTTTTTATTTATTATATAAAATTAATGTTTCAAAAAATTTCAGAAGATTTTAATCATGAGCAATTTATTAAATTCATTAAAGATGAAAGTATTGAATCTCAAATTATTACAATGACAAATATAACTAATCAAGCTTGAATAATTATTAAAAAATTATTTGAAGATATTGAAACATATAATCAAACAGATTTAAATTAAAAGGAGAAAATATGAGTTTTAATGATATTTTAAGTTGAATAGCTTCAATTTCGTTGGTTAGTTCTTTAATACCTCAAATAATTAGAATTGCACAAAGAAGAAGTGCAAAAGATGTTAGTTTAATAACTATTTTATTTTTTGTTATAGGAAATGGAATTTGAGTTGTATATGCTGCTTTAATAAACTATGTGCAGTTGCTTGTTACAAATACATTGCTTTGTTCGTTTGGTTGAATTTTATTAATATTAAAAACAATAAGTAGTTATAAATATAAAAAGTATCTGAATTTTATCCATAATAATGAACATATTTTAAATTTAAATGAAGAAGATTTAATAAATTTAATTAATAAATCAAGTAAGGAGAAAAAATAATGTCAGAATCCTTACAAGTTTTTATTAAAGTTTTAAGTTGAATAGCAACAGTTTTTAGTTGTATAAGATTAATGCCTCAATGTATTAAAATTATTAAAACAAAATCTGTAAACGATGTTTCGTTATCAATGTATATAATATGAACAATATCAGCTATTTTATGAATTACCACTTCAGCCTTACTAATTCCTCCAAATTGACCATTAATAGTTACAAATATTATTGCTGGGTTGACATCATTGGTGATATTAATTTTAAAATTAGTATCAATATTACAAAATAAAAGAATTGTAGTTGAAAAAAACCTTAACGAAGATAAAATTAATTTGTTAAGAAAAAAATATGTAAATATTTTGTTAAAACAACAAAAACAAGAAATAAAAAATAAGAAAGAGAAAAACATTTAATGAAAAAAGTTTTAAGCTTTTTAAGCGCTATTATCTTTAATGTTTCAATTTTTTCAACAATAGTTTCATGTGGAACTGGTAAAAACACTTTAATTGGAGAAGAATTAGAATATATTGACAAAAAAAGCGACAAAGATTTGTGTGAAATTTTAGAAAACGAAATAATTGTTGATAAATCATTAAACTACGATTATGAAGATAGTAATTTTTTAGAAGATAAAAATAAAAAAATTCCAGGAAGTTTAATAGATAAAAAGTTTTTTAATCCAATTAAAAAACTTTTTAAACAAACAACCGATTTAAAAGAATCATCTCTTGAAGGAAATGATCGTGAACAACGTTTTATTACAATTGCAGGTAAAAAAAAAGACATTGAATTTACATTAAATTTTGTTATCTACAGAGTTTTTAGTAACTCTAGCAATTATAAATTTGGAGCAGAATTTTTTAAAAAAATAAAAATACCACAAGAATAATTTAATTCTTTTATAAAAACCTTATAAAGTTTGGTATTATTTTTTTATGTAAAACATTTGGGAGAAAATTAAAAATGAATAAAAAAATTATAAATATAGCCGTAATAGCCCACGTTGATGCTGGAAAGTCAACATTAGTGGATGCTTTTTTAAGTCAAGCAGGAGTTTTTAGAGCTAATGAAGAAGTAAAAGAGCAAGTTATGGATAGTAACGATCAAGAAAGAGAACGTGGAATTACTATTTATTCAAAAAACTGTGCAATAGAATATAATGATTACAAAATTAATATTGTTGATACACCAGGCCATGCTGATTTTTCAAGTGAAGTTGAAAGAATTATGAAAACAGTTGATACAGTTATTTTGTTGGTTGATTCTTCAGAAGGGCCAATGCCTCAAACAAGATTTGTACTTTCAAAAGCTTTAGAACTAGGTCTAAAACCAATTCTTTTAATTAATAAAATCGATAAAAAAGATCAAAGAGCTTTAGAAGTTGTTGATGAAGTTTTAGAATTATTTATGGAATTAGATGCAAATGATGAACAATTAGAATTTAAAACTTTATTTGGGATCGCAAGAGAAGGAATCGCTCAATATTCAATGGATAAAGAATCAAAAGACTTGTCACCATTATTTGAAACAATAATAAAACAAGTTGGAAATTATCCACTAGAATTAGTTGAACAAGATGCACAACTACAAATTTCTTCTTTGGCATATGACTCATTTATTGGTAGATTAGGAATTGGTAGATTATTTAAAGGAACTCTAAAAGAAGGACAACAAGTATCTATTTCAAAAAATGATGGTTCAATTAATAGAGAAAAAATTTCAGGTTTATTTGTATACCAAGGATTAAAAAGAGTTTCTGTTAAAGAAGCACAAGCTGGAGATATTGTTGTAATTTCAGGGATTAAAGATTTAACAATTGGAGATACAGTTAATAATGTTGATAAAATTGACCCATTACCTCCAATTATTATTGAAGAACCAACTATGAGTATGAACTTTTTAGTTAATACCTCACCATTTGCAGGAAAAGTTGGTAAATTTGTTACTACAAGAAACATTAAAGAAAGATTAGATAAAGAACTAGAAGTTAATGTAGGTTTAAAAGTTGAAGCTTTAACTGACTCTAGTGCTGATGGATTTAAAGTTCTTGGTAGAGGAGAATTACACCTTTCAGTTTTAATAGAATCAATGAGAAGAGAAGGTTTTGAATTAGGAATATCAAGACCAGAAGTAGTTTTTAAAGTTGGTCCAAATAAAGAAAAATTAGAACCAATTGAAAAAGTTATTGTTGATGTACCAAGTGAATATTCAGGAACTGTAATTAACAAACTTAATTTAAGAAAAGGAAAAATGTTAGACATGGATTCTGATGGAGTAAGAGATAAAGTTACTTACTCAGTTCCAACTCGTGGGCTAATTGGATTTAAATCTGAATTTACAAATGACACAAGAGGTGAAGGTGTTATGGTTAAATCGCTTGTTGGTTATGAAGAGTATCGTGGTCCAATTGAAGGTAGAAATAATGGTGTATTAATTTCAATGGCAAGTGGTGTTTCACTTCCCTATGCTTTAAACAACTTAGAAGACCGAGGAATTTTATTTATCGGTCCCCAAGTACAAGTTTATGATGGAATGATTGTTGGACTACACTCAAAAGATAATGATTTAGAAGTTAACCCAACAAATGCAAAAAAACTTACAAATACTAGATCAAGTGGAACTGATGATGCTATTAAATTAACACCACCAAGAAAGTTCACTTTAGAAGAAGCACTTGATTTTATTGAATGAGATGAACTTGTAGAAGTCACTCCAGATGATGTTAGATTAAGAAAAAAATGACTTTCAAGCAATGAAAGAAAACAACATAGAAATGATCCTCATTAGGGAAAATTTCTATTTTTTTTAATATTTTTTAAAAAATATTCTAGTAAAATCCTTAAAAAACTTACTCATAATAACTAATTAGGTTTATTATAAAAGAGTAAGGAGAGAAACACATATGTCAAAAATAGTTAAAGTAGTAGCACGTGAAGTATTAGACTCACGTGGATTTCCAACAGTTCAAGTAGATGTAGAAACTGAATTTGGAGGACGTGGATCAGCTAAAGTTCCATCAGGAGCATCAACTGGTTCAAGAGAAGCATTAGAATTAAGAGATGGAGATAAAAAACGTTTCGGTGGAAAAGGAGTATTAAAAGCCGTAGCAAATGTTAATGACAAAATTGCAAAATTAGTTATTGGTATGGATGCTTTTAATCAAATTGAAATCGACAAAGCAATGATCAAATTAGATGGTGATGATTTCAAAAAAAACTTAGGAGCTAACGCAATCTTAGGTGTATCATTAGCAGTTGCAAAAGCAGCAGCAGATGAATTGGACATTCCACTATACAGATATATTGGTGGGGTAAATGCAAGAAGATTACCAGTTCCAATGTTAAATGTTATAAACGGAGGAGCTCATGCAGATAGTGCAATTGACTTCCAAGAATTTATGATCATGCCAGTTGGAGCACCAACTTTTAGTGAAGCATTAAGATGAGCTTCAGAAGTATTTCAAACATTAAAATCAATTCTACACGAAAAAGGTGATGTAACTGCAGTTGGAGATGAAGGTGGATTTGCACCTCACTTTGGTTGAGCATACAAAAACGAAAAAGATTTAAATGAATATAAAGCAAAAACACCAGTTGAAGTTGCATTAGACTTATTAGTTGAAGCAATTGAAAAAGCAGGTTATAAAACTGGAGAAGAAGGTATTATGATCGCAATGGATGCTGCAAACTCAGAATTATACAAAGAAGATGGAAAATACCACTTCAAAAAAATAGAAGAAAGAACTGGACAAGAATGAGCATTAACTACTGAAGAAATGGTAAACTTCTTAGGTAAATTAAATGACAACTATCCAATTATTTCAATTGAAGATGGATTAGCAGAATCTGATTGAGATGGATTTATCAAACAAGTTCAAGAACAAGGAACTAAAATCCAAATCGTTGGAGATGACTTATATGTAACAAATCCAAAAATTACTGCTGAAGGAATTGCAAAAGGTGCATCAAACTCAGTTTTAATTAAGTTAAACCAAATTGGTACATTAACTGAAACTATTGAAACAATTCAAATGGCTCAAAAAGCTGGTTGAACAGCTGTTGCATCTCACCGTTCAGGAGAAACAGAAGACTCAACAATCGCAGATCTTGCTGTTGCTTTAAACACAGGGCAAATTAAAACAGGTTCAATGTCAAGATCTGATAGAATTGCAAAATACAATAGATTATTAGAAATTGAAGCAGAACTTGGAGATTCTGCAATTTATGATGGTATTAAATCATTCTATAACTTAAAAAAATAACAACTAATCAAAACTCTATTTATAGAGTTTTTTTTGTGTATAATTTTTTAAGAGGTAAAGTATGCTATTTAAAACTAAAAAAAACAATTTAATATTTTGAATAATTAGTTTTTTAATATTTTTTTCTATATTTACAATTGCTTCAATCTATGATTATGATATATCTTTAAAAAATTTTGAAAATTATAATCAAAATAATATTTTTTTAGAACTTATAATGTATGTTTTTAATATTTATGGTCATTCAATAATAAGTTTTCCAGTTTATATCTCTATAACTCTTGCAACATTTTTAGTTTTTAAAAAAAATAAAGAAGGTTTTAAAAAATATATAAAAATAATTATTAGTATTTTTTATGGAAGTTTATTTTTATTATCTTTATTGTTTTTTAGTTTTTATAAATCAATTGAAGATTGAAATGAAACTAAATCAATTAACCAATTAATTATTCAATTAACAATATCATCAGTCGCTCTATTATTAGGGATATTAACAATAATATTTATACACTTAATTTTTTATACAAATAAAATAATTAAAACAAAAATTGATATTGAAAAAGTTGGATTTAATGCAGTGCTTTGTTTAATATTCATTTTAATAAGCATGGTTGTTGTTTACATCTTAAAAATTGGTGTAGCAAGACCAAGACCAAGAGAAATATTTAATTTAGAAAATCCTAAGGATGCTTTTAAATATCCTTTTGAAATTAGTATTAAAAACAGAAGTGGACAAAGCTTTCCTTCAGGTCACACTCAATCAGCTTGTAGTGTTTTTGGACTATTGTTTTTTATTGATAAAAAAAATAATCTTTGTAAAAAACTCTATTATTATTTATTAGTCATTTTTTCAATATTAGCAATACTAACTGGTGTTTCAAGAATTTTAATATTAGCTCACTTTTTAACAGATGTACTAATGGCATATTTTATTTGTTTAGTAGCATTTTTGATTACAAAGTATTGATTACCAAAATACTTAATTAAAAAAGAAATTTCATATAAAGAAAAAATATCTCAAAAAAAAGGAAATAAAAATGGCTAAATATATTGGACTAGATATTGGATCAAAAACAATTGGAGTTGCTACAAGTGAAGGGTTTTTAGCAAATCCCTACAAAACAATAAGATTTGAAGAAAATAATTTTGTAGAAGCCATTAACCTTTTAAAAGAAATTTTAGATCAAGAAGGTTATGAAAAAATAATATATGGTTATCCAATTAATATGGATGGTTCTATTGGTCACCGAGTTGAAATGGTAGAATTAGTTATTAACCTTTTAAAAGAAAAATTAAACTTAAATGATGAAAAACTTGTTAAAGTTGATGAAAGACTTACAACAAGAATGGCTAAAGCAATTTTAATTGAAGCAAATATGAGTAGAAAAAAACAAAAAGTTAATAAAGATCAATTAGCAGCACGATTAATTTTAGAAACTTTTTTACAAAATAATAATTAGTATAAAATAATTTTATGGAGGAATTTATGCAGCACCCGCTTGTAAAAGAAATATTATTATCAAAAGAAGAAATTGAAACCAGAGTTAAAGAATTAGGAAAAGAAGTTTCAGATTATTATAAAAGCCAACAGGTAAAAGATAACACAGTTATATTAGTAGGTTTATTAAAAGGTTGCGTACCTTTTATGGCAAAATTTATAGAGAACTTTGATTATCAATGTCAAACTGAATATATGAAAGTATCATCATACGAAGGAACAACTCAATCAACAGGTAAAGTAAATGTACTATTGGACTTAGGAGTATCAATTGAAGAAAAAACTGTTCTTTTAGTTGAAGATATTATTGATACTGGATTAACTGTTCAATATGTTAAAGAATATTTGTTAGCAAGAAAACCAAAAGATGTAAAAATCATTGCTTTAGTTGATAAACCAGAAGGCAGAAAAGTTGAAGTAAACTTAGACTGATGTGGTTTTTCAATACCAAACAAATTTGTAGTAGGTTGTGGTCTTGATTATGATGAAAGATTAAGAAATTTACCATATATTGCAGTTTGTGATACAGATAAATTAGATGATTGAAAATGATAAATATCTAAATTTTTAAAACCAAATTGGTTTTTTTATTTTGCAAATTTTTGAATTATTTATTACTAAACAAATAATAGTTATATAATATTTAAGATGGAGGCATTAATTATGATTAAAAAAATAGGAGTACTTACTTCAGGTGGGGACTCTCCGGGAATGAATGCTGCAATCAGTGCAGTTGTAAAATCAGCAATTTCAAAAGGAATTGAAGCGTATGTAATTAGAGAAGGTTACAAAGGATTGATTAATAAATGAATTGAAAAAGTTGATACAACTTTTGCTTCAGATATTATTTCAAGAGGTGGAACAATTATAGGGTCAGCTAGATTTCCTGAATTTAAAGAAGAATCAGTTCGAAAAATCGCTGTTGAAAACTTGAAAGAATTTGGAATTGAAGCATTAGTAGTAATAGGTGGAGATGGAAGTTATCAAGGTGCTGAAAAACTTACAAATTTAGGTATAAATTGTATTGGATTGCCAGGTACAATCGACAATGATATTGTTTCTTCAGATTACACAATTGGATTTGACACTGCTTTAAATACAGTTGTTAGATCAATTGATCAAATAAGAGATACTATGCAATCACATAGTAGATGTAGTGTTGTTGAAATTATGGGAAATGGATGTGGAGATTTAACTCTTTATGCAGCAACTGCAACTGGAGCAGAAGTCTTTTCAACAAAAGAAAGTTTTTTAACAGAAGAAGAAATTTGTCAAGAAGTAAAGAACTTAGCAAAAGCTGGTAAAAGAAGTGTTGTTGTAGCTGTTGCAGAAAAATTATATGATGCACATAGTTTAGCAACAAAAATTGAAGAAGCTTCAGGTTATGTTACTAGAGCGACTGTTTTAGGACATGTTCAAAGAGGTGGAAGTCCAACTGCAATGGATAGATATTTAGCAGTAAATGCAGGAATATTTGCTGTTGAACAATTAATCGAAGGAAAAGGTGGATTATATATTGGTATGAGCGATAACAAGCTTGTGGCAAGAGATATTAACTCAACATTAAACATGCCAAAACCAGATAAATCTCAAGAATATCAAAAAGCAAGAAAAAATAACTTATCAATTTAAATTTACAAAAAAGGAGAAAGTGTTATGCAAAAAGCTATTGAATTTTATGAACCTAATCAATTAGAAAAAAAAATTAAAAGGACAAAAATAGTCACAACAATTGGGCCTAGTACAAACACAAAAGATTCAATTAGAAAATTATTAGAAAATGGAATGAATGTTGTTAGATTGAATTTCTCTCACGGAACACAAGAAGAGCATATTGCAAAAATTAAAAGCGTTTTAGAGTTAAGAGAAGAAGAACAAAAACCAATTTCAATTCTTTTAGATACAAAAGGACCAGAAATTCGTGTTGGAAAAATGATTAATGGATCTCAAGAAATAAAAGCTGGTAGTGATATTAGAATTTATACATTAGAAGAAGAGTACAAAAATAGAGAATGTAATGCTAATGAAATGACAGTATCATATGATATGAGTATTGATTTAAAAGTGGGAGACACAATCTTAGTTGATGATGGGAAATTAACAATGCATGTTGTAAGTGTTGAACCAGGCGTTATTAGTTGTAAAGCATTTAATCATCATATTGTAAAAACTAACAAAAGAATTAACTTACCAGGGGTTGACTTTTCATTACCATTTTTAAGTGAAAAAGATATTTCAGATATAAGATTTGGAGCAAATAGTAAAATTGACTATATTGCAGCATCGTTTGTAAATACTGCACAAAATGTAAATGACATAAGAGCCATTTTAAAAGAAGAAAACGCAGAACATATTCAAATCATTTCAAAAATTGAATCAAAAATTGGAATCTTTAATATTGATGAAATTGTTGATGCTAGTGATGGAATAATGGTTGCTAGAGGAGATTTAGGATTAGAAATACCTTACTATGAAGTTCCTCATTGAGAAAAAGAAATTATTAGAAAATGTCGTGAAAAAGGAAAAATTTGTATTGTAGCAACTCAAATGTTAGAGTCAATGACAGATAATCCTCAACCAACTAGAGCAGAAGTAACTGATGTGTATTATGCAACAGAATTAGGAGCAGATGCAACAATGTTAAGTGGAGAATCTGCTGCAGGAATTTATCCTTTTATAACAACTCATACAATGGCAACTATTAATAAACGTGCTGAATTAAATTTTTATGGAAAAATTTATTATGATAGAGCATTAGAAATGGCTAGAAATTCAACAAGTGGACATAGAGCAAGAATTGCAGATGAATTAGCAAACATAACTAGAAATGGAAAATATGAGTATGTTGTTGTTCTTTCAAGAACAGGAGAACTTTTAAAAACTATTTCTAAATTTAGACCTAATGTAACAATATTAGGAGTAGTAGAAGATGAAAAACTTTGAAATGCCTTTGGTTGTTGACATTCAATCTTTATGAATAAAGTTGATAAAATTGATGATATTGTTAAAAAGCCAGATTTAGCAGCTGAAATAGCTCGTTTATGAGGAGCTAAAAAAGGTGAAGAAATTTTAATAGTTAGATCAGAAGATATTAAAACTCACATTGTTTAAAAAAAGGGTTAAATCCCCTTTTTTTATGTAGAAATGTTATTAAATGTTATAATTTTAATTGTAAAACAAATAAGGAGA
The DNA here is from genome assembly GCF_004379335.1 of Spiroplasma gladiatoris. Classification (NCBI taxonomy): domain Bacteria; kingdom Bacillati; phylum Mycoplasmatota; class Mollicutes; order Entomoplasmatales; family Spiroplasmataceae; genus Spiroplasma; species Spiroplasma gladiatoris. The sequence continues at coordinate 263,018 of NZ_CP038013.1, forward strand.
TAAATATGAAAACTTATAACTTAAAAGAAAAAGTAAAAAGAACAAAAATTATTACAACTCTTGGACCTTCAGTTCATTCAAAAGAAGCTATTAATGAATTATTTGAAAACGGAATGACAACAATCCGTTTAAACTTCTCACATGCTGATTTTTCAGAACACGGAGAAAGATTCGATTGAGTAAAAGAATTAAGAGAAGAAATTAACAAACCAATTTCAATTCTTTTAGATACAAAAGGACCAGAAATTCGTGTTGGAAAAATGAAAGATGGAAAGCAAGAAATAAAAGCAGGAACAGAAATTACAGTTTATACAGATCCTGAATCATTTTCATCAAGAGAGTGTGGACCAACTGAATTACAAATGTCATATGATATGTCTCAAGATGTTAAAGTTGGAGATACAGTTTTAATTGATGATGGAAAATTAACAACTCATGTTACTAGTGTTGATAAAGATAAAAAAATAGTTATGTGTAAAGCATTTAACAGACATGTTGTTAAAACTAACAAACGTGTTAATTTACCAGGTGTAGACTTTACTTTACCATTCTTGGCTGAAAAAGATTACAATGACATTAAATTTGGAATTAAACAAGGTATTGATTATATCGCAGCATCATTTGTAAATTCAGCTGATAATGTTGCTGAAATTAGAAAATTATTAAAAGAAGAAAATGCAGAACATGTGCAAATTATTTCAAAAATTGAATCACAAATCGCAATTGATAATATTGATTCAATTATTGAAGCAAGCGATGGAATAATGATTGCAAGAGGGGATTTAGGTTTAGAAATTCCTTATTACGAAGTTCCTTTCCAAGAAAAAAGAATTATTAGAAAATGTCGTGAAAAAGGAAAATTAGTAGTAGTTGCAACTCAAATGTTAGAATCAATGACAGAAAACCCTCAACCAACTAGAGCAGAAGTAACTGATGTTTACTATGCAACAGAATTGGGAGCAGATTCAACTATGTTGAGTGGAGAATCTGCAAATGGAGATTTCCCATTTATTACAACTGAAACTATGGCAACAATTAACAAACGTGCAGAAATTGAATTTTATACTAAATTATATTATGAAAAACAGTTAGAAAATGCTAGAAAATCAACAAGTGGTCAAAGAGCAGATATTGCAAACCAATTAGCAAATACTTCAATTGATGGAAAATATGAATATGCTGTTGTTGCTTCAAGAACAGGAGAACTTTTAAAAACTATTTCTAAATTTAGACCTAACGTAACAATATTGGGAGTAAGTGCAGAACCAAAATTATGAACTGCTTTTGGTGTATGACACTCAATCTTTATGAACAGAGTAGATGATTTTGACGCATTTTTAGATGATCATAAAGCAATAATTAATGTTGCAAAAAGCTGAGGAGCTAAATCAGGAGAAAAAATCTTATTTGTAAGAAATGAAAACATAACAGAATTAGTAGTAGATTAATAAAAAAGAATTTTGATTTTTCAAAATTCTTTTTTATTTTAAAAAACTTTTTATAAATTGATGTTCTAAAATAAAAAAATAGAGTATTAGTAATAAATTAGTTTGCTAAAAAAAATTACAAATAATGCTTGTTATTTCGGAAAAATATTCTATAATAATAATGAAAGGAAATAAATATATGTTAAGAATTTTACTATGTTGTTCAGCAGGAATGTCTACAAGTATGTTGGTTTCAAAAATGCAATCAGCTGCACGTCGTGAAGGTTTAGAATGTGTTATTGAAGCTATGAGTATTACAGAAGGAAAACAACAAATTGATAAATGAGACGTTATAATGTTAGGACCGCAAGTTGGTTATGGTTTAAAAGAATTTGAATCTATAACTAAAAAACCTGTAGCAATTATTCCAGCACCAATTTATGCTGTGGCTAAAGGAGCCGAAGCAATCCAAATGGCAAAAGAAATGGCTAAAAAGGCAGGTGTACAATTTTAACAAAAATTATTATTTATTAAGTGTATTTTTAAAGTTTATTTAGGAAGTGTGAATAATTAAAAAGACTATTAATTTCATTTTTTTAATTAAAAATTTGTAAATTAATTAGGAGGACAAAATATGAATACAGAAAAAGGATCAGCCAATTCCAAAATTAAAGACTGATTTGGTAAAAAATTTGTTCCTGCTATGAATAGATTAGGTTCTCAAAGGCATCTTGCTGCTATGCGTGATGCATTTGGAACATTATTACCTTTAACTATTACAGGTTCATTAGGATTAATCATTGGTTCTATTGGATTTGCGGGGGGAGGTTCTGGATTTGTATCTATTTTAGGATTAATTGCTAAAATGGTGCACCCAGATTATGCTAATGCAGAAATAACAAATTTTATACAATCAGATCCAGTTTTTTCAAAAATTTGATTAATTGGTACATATACTTTTAACCAATTAAATACTATAACAATTGGTTATACAGCGATTTGATTTTCATTTACTTTGGGATATTTCTTGTCACTAAGTAGAAACTTCAAATCACCAATCTTAGCAGGGTTTGCTTCAACAATTGGTTTTATGGCAACAACTATGGGAAACGTAGACTTCTTTAAAGGAGCTGAAGGTCTAATCTCTGCTATTATATTTGGTATTATTGCAACAGAATTGTTTGTTTATTTATCAAATGTAAGAGCGTTATATATAAAATTACCAGATGGAGTACCACCAAGTGTTAGTAAATCATTTGCAGTATTTCTACCATTCTTAATCACAGCATTAATTATGGCAGGAATGAATTTAGTTGTATTTATTCCAGCATTTTTCTTTAAGGACTTTTTTAGAGTAAATACTTCTCAATTTTTCTCAGCAACTAATGATGCTAATGCAAATACTTTAAAAGCATTATTTGATGCAATTAAAAATTCTACAGATGGAATTATGGATGAAACAGCATTTCAAGCATGACTTGCTAAAGCTCCAGCTGGAATCCAAAATATGGATCAAGATTTATTAAAATCAATTATTAAAAGTTTAAATGAATTAACAAATAGTAATTTATCTGAAACTCAAATGTTTGAAAAACTAAAAACAATGTATGAAGGTTATTCAGGAACAGAACAACAATACTTTACAACAGTATTTGCTTTTATGAGTGGAATGGCTAAAGAAATTTATTCATTTAATTCATTAGCATCAATGCAATTTATTGAACAAAATGGTAACTTAATATTCTTATTAAAATATCAAGCTGTTTCAATTAACTACGACCAATTTGGTTTATCAGCTGCTATTTATCAATTCTTTGTATCATTCTTATTAACTTTTGCTAAAGGATCAGGAGGATTAGGACTTGCATTAGCATATGCATTCTTTATCTCATTCTTATGATTCTTTGGAATTCATGGATCAAATGTTGTTAATGGTGCATTTTCACCAATTTGATCTATGTTAAATATTATTAACTTAACACTAATATCTGCCGTTGGATATGAAACAGCTGTAAAAACTGGAGAAATGGGTACATTTGCAGCACCGATATTTGACTGTTTTATGAATGTTGGTGGATCTGGAGCTTCTCTTGCCCTAATTGTTGGTACATTTGTATTCTCTAAAAGACAAGATAATAAAAAAATATCAACTTATGCGGGACCTTGTGGAGTCTTTCAAATTAACGAACCAATTGTATTTGGTTTCCCAATCGTATTAAATAGTAGATATTTAGCGCCATTTATACTAGCTCCAATGGTTAATATCTTTATTGCGTGATTAGCTTCACCAGATGTAATGAATTTAACAGGTTATGCAGTACTTACTGTACCATGAACTACTCCATTCTTTATAGCATCACCATTAACTTATATTTATGGTGCTGGATGAGCATTTGTTGTAGCACTGGTGTGTTTTGCAGCATCATTTGGAATATACACTCCATTTATAATCATGGACAATATTCTTCACTTCAAAAAAATTAGAAAAGAAAATATTGAAGAATACAATAGACAAATGAGATTCTTCAACGATCCATTCTACAGAGCTGGTGAAAAATTAGCAAACAAAGTAGAAAGAATTGTTAGTGGTGGAGAAGCAGCAATTGGAAATGCAGAATCACAAAATAGATTCTGAGAACAAAAAGTAACTGACCCAGTTAAATTAGAAAATAGAAAAGCAAGAAACTTAGATGTTGCAAATATTAAAGTTGATTTCTATGACTATAAAGCTGAAGTTGTTAAAGAAATTGGTGAATCAAGAAATAATATTTATAAAGAAGCTTGAGAAAAACCAAGAAGAATTAATGAACTAAAATTTGATTTACATGAAAAATTACTTTCAAAACAAGTAACAGATATTAAATCAGAAAAACTTGCTTTACAAGAAAAAATTAAAGCTATTAAAGAAGAATTTGTTGCAAAAATGCCTTCAATTAAAGAAGAACAAGCAAAAGCTAAAGCAACTCATTCACAATTTAAAAAATCAAAAATAGATCAAGTTAAAGCAAGAAAAGCAGAAATGATTTCAAAAATTAAAGAAGTCAAAGAAGCTTACAAAGCTAAAAAAGGATAAATTTAAGAGGTAATTATGAAAGAATTTCTATTTAGTGCATCAACTTGTGCTCTTCAAATTGAAGGAGCAAGATCGCTAGGTGGAAGAAGTCAATCAATTTGAGATGAATTTACAAAAAGAAATTATTGTATACCTCCTGTTGGTAAAGCGATCAGAGAAATAAATAGTATTGAAGTTGCAGCAGATTTTTATCATAAATATAAAACTGATGCAAGAATTATGAATAAATTGGGTTTAAACGCTTTTGTATATAATATGGATTGAACTAGAATCTATCCAAAAGATGAACATTACTTAAATCCAGAAGGTATAAAATTTTACATCGACTTCTTTAGTGAGTTTGTTGATAAAAATATTAAACCTATACCAGTTTTATTTCATTGAGATACACCACTATGAGCAGAGGTTAGAGGGGGATTTCAAAATCCAGAAATCCAAAATTGATTTCGTAATTATGTCAAAACATGTTTCAAACATCTGGGTAAATACACAGATGTTTGATTTGTTTCAGATGAAAATTCATCTTTTACTAAAGATGCATATCTAAGTGATTACTTACCACCTCAAAAGGTAGGCAAACTAAACTTTGTTCAAGCACTTCATAATTTAAATATGATAGCTGCAATTGCAAAAGAAGAGTTTGAATCAGCTAAATTAAAAGGTTATGTATCAAAAAATGCGATTATTGGAGTTGATCACGATTGATCGCCTCCAATTGCATATACAGATGAAAAAAATGATTTACAAGCATGTCAAAGATATAATGAATGAAATTTAGAGTTATATTTATCACCAAGTATTAAGGGAGAGTATCCTAAATGTTATTTTGATTATATTAAAAAACATAACTTAAATTTTGAAATAAGTAATGATGATTTAGTCTATTTAAAAAACAATAAACTTGATTTAATTGGCTGAAATTATTATCGACCTGTATTTATAACTCACTCAATAAAAAACTTTTCAAATAATGATTGACATATTCCACCTCAATTTAATGAAGAATTAGATTTATATTATGTATTTCCAAAAGATCAAAAATATACAAAGTGAAATTGATTAATTAATCCAAACCGACTTGTTTCAGGTGCACAAGAACTTTGCCAAATGTATGGTAAAAATATACCAATTATGATATTAGAGAATGGTATGGGTGACTTTGACAATAAAAGTGCAGATATGATTTTAGATACAGATAGGATAAACTACTTATCAGTTCATATTCAAAAAGTTATGGAAGCAAAACAAAAAGGTATAAATTTTATAGGATATTCATTATGAACCTATTGTGATATTTTTTCTCCAAGTGGAGGATATCGAAAAGATTATGGACTAGTAAGTGTTGATTTTAATTCTGCAATTAGAGAAAGAAAACCTAAACTTAGTTATGTTTGATATAAAAATGTAATTAAAAACAAAGGTTTAAAACTTGATTTTGATATGAATCAACTAGTTGAAGAATTACAAAAAACTCTTGATGAGTGAGATTTATTTTTTAAATAGTAAGTTAAATTTTATTTGAAGCTTTAAAAATTATTGTAAAATTAAAAAAAGAATAGGAATAGTTATATGATAATACAACCAATTTTATTTGAAATATTTCAAGCATCAACAAATAGTCCAAAAGGATTAGATTGATTGTTTATTGTATTAATATTATTTTTTATAGTAGCTCCTGGAATAATTTGAGTAGGATTATCTTTTTATACAAAAGCAAGAAGAAAACCAATACCAAGAATAAACTGAATTATGCTTGGTATACAACTTGGTGGAATATTTGCAGCTATTTTAATTTTAATATTAAGTGGTTTAGTAAATACAAATAGTTAGAGGAGTTGTAAATGAAAAAATTTGAAGTTAAAGATAAAGTTTTAATAAAATTTGGAGATGATTATCGAAAACTAAAAGGTGACTTTGATCGTTTAGAAAAAAAATTTGAACAAAAAGTTTATAATTCTTTATTAGATGAAAATAAAAGAGTTCAAATTATGATAAAAAAGGCTCTTATTAAAGCGCCAGTTGAAGAAGTTTTTAAAGCATTTGTAAAGTCAGCTATTAATGATTTAAATCCAAATATTGATTTAAATGAAATTGAAGAAGGATGTTTTGGTATAACTTCAAAAAAAACTAATAATCAAACTTTTAGAATTGAAACTTATGAAGTTGAAGAAGAATTTTCAATTAAATATTATAGTAAAACTAATTCATACTCACGTTGTGTAAAATTTAAACCTTCAAAAAATAATACTAAAATTAAATACACAGATACAAATATTGGAATGGAAACAGTTTTTGGTCTTAAACAAAATTATTTAAAAGGAATTTATCAAAAAACAAGAAATATATCTTTTCAAATACAAATTTTAAATCTTAAATTAGAGATTGAAAAATTAGATGAAAAAACAATTAATAAATATAATGAAAAACTTCAAAAATTAAATTTAAAACTTCAAAAATATCAAAGATAAAAAACATCAAGATTAGCTTATTTATAAAACAATTTTTAAGCATAATCTTGATGTTTTTATTTTTAAAAAAAGTAAAACTGTTGATTGTAAGAGATTATCTTACAAAAAAACAATATATTAATATATACTTATTTTTTCTTTTCTTATTAAAGAATTGTCAATAACTATATTTTCACAGACTTTCCATTTTTGGTGGTTTAATAAAATCTAGTTTTTCTTTTTTGATTGTATATTTATTACCGTGAAGTCTATTTTTGTCTATTTCATTAAGTTATAAATATAATTGCCGATTAAAGAATAATATTTATTATCTTGAGTTTTCATAACCATAATTTTTGTTTTTGTTTTTAAATAAAGGAACTTAAACCTAAAAAACATAAATATACTTTGTCAAGTCTACAAAAAATTTATAAGAATACTTTGAAATTATTTGAAGTATTCTTTTTATGTGGAATAAAACCGATATAAGCATATGCTGGAGATCTGTTATTTTTAATATTTTTCTTGTAAAGTTATAAAAATTTACATAATTATCTATTACCTTTTTTAGATTAATAAAGTTATTTTGTTTTTAATTCAGTTTTCATTCTTCTGTTAAAAATGAGAAAAAAGTTTCACACTTTACATTATCAATAGAGTTACCATGTCTAGATAATGATATTATCATGTTATTTTTTTAGCATATCATCTTGCAAATGCTGATATATATTGTGTTTTGTTATCAGAATGAATAATAAGTTTTTTTAGATATATCTTTTCTATGAAACGAAGCTTTTTCTAGTGATTTTTTATAAATATTTATATCGTTTTTTAAATATGCTTCATGATCAACTATTAATCCAATATTTACAATTTTTAAACACTTAAATATGCAAATTTTTTATTAAAAGTCATATTTCTAGCATCTGAACTCATAACTCATTTTTTGAATATAAAGATCAATTTCTATTAACATGATTGATGCCATGTGTTATATATTTGACTTTTTTTGGTTTTATATACATTTTTTTATTCTTATAACTGAATACAGTTAAATATTTTAATTATTTTATCTATTTTAGTTTTACTTACCATAACCCCTTTATTATTCAAAATTATTTTAATTCTTGGCACCCCATAAACTCCATTGCGTTTCATAAAAATATCTTTTATTTTATAAGCTAAATTCAAATCTAATTATAAGTCATATTCTGGCTTTTTTTGCATCTGCTATAATAACTATCTCTAGTTATATTTAATTATTTACATGTATAAAAATTGTATATTTATTTTTATATTTATCTATTGTTTTATCATAATTAATTATTTTTTTCCGAAAACTCCATTATTTCATTGAATTTTTCCAAACTTCTTTATCCTTTTCTAATCATTTTAGTTTTTTGTTTAGTTCCGCGATTTTCCTATATTTTAAATCTTTTGAATTAGTTCTGATTTTTTCATTATGTTTGTTATGTTTTCCAGTTTTCAAAAAAGTGATTAATCACCATAAACTTCTCAATCTAAACACATTCATCTAACTGTTGAGTATGATATGTTGTGAGTTTTTGCTAAATCTCTAAAAGATAAATTTTGATTAAAGTACTTGTTTATTAGTTCTTTTTTAGTATCAAAATCTAGAATAATCAACCGGTTTCCTTTTAAAATCGCCACATAAAAAAATTCTCCTTGTTTAATTTTATGTTTTTTTAACATAATGTATTCTTAGAGAATTCTTTTTAATAATTTTTCACTCATTTTTTTACTTAAACATTATTTTTTTTAAAATTTAATTATTTAGAAATTTTAGAAGTTTTTATAATTTAAATAGTTCAAACTGTAATTAATATATATATCTACAACTTTTTGCAACTAAAAGCTTTTCTATTTAAAGTAATCGCTTAAAATAAGTTAAATAGTCTCATTTTTTTATTTTATTAAATAAAAAAATTTTAATTACATAAAATTAATTTTATTATGACAGTATTTAATTTAAAAATTTTTTTAAAGTTATAAAATTATTTAGGAGAAATAAGTAATTAAAAAATTAATTTTAAAGTCACTAGCAATTAGTTTATTTAGTGGTTCGTTAGCACTTGGTATTTCTAAACCTAGTAGTTATAACAATAACACCACTAATTTGTTTAATAAACAAAATGTAAGTGCAAATGAAAAAACGGATTTAGATTTCATTTTGATTGATGAATCAAAGATTGATTTAACATCTATTTTAAATCAAGAAAATTTAACAGATAATCAAATAATTTCTAAAACATTAAAAGATATAGCCGTTAAAAATAGTGAATATAAAAAAGAACTTATAAGTATAATATCGCTTTTGAAGAAAAATGATAATTACTTTTTAGTTACAGGATTAGAAAATCTAAAAAAAGAATTAGCAATAAAAAATAAATCTAAAAGAAGATTAAGTATTGAAGCTACAGATAATAATCCTTATTTCAATGGTGCATTAGAACTTGAGATTATTTTTACAAGAGATAATGTTGTTTATGATTTAACTGAAGTATTAAAAAATAGCAATTTAGGACTTTTAGAAAAAATTAGCGAGCTTGAAATTAAAGATAAAATAATAGAATTAAATCCTTTTTTAAAAGATAAATTTAATTATTTAAAAATATCAGGTATAAATGATACTAGTGCAGATGTTATTTCTGTAAACAATCAAGTTTTTAGTAACAGTGTTCAAGTCTATTACAAAAAAGGTTATGATCTAAGTAAATCTATTAAAAACTCTTATATGGGTAATTTTGAAAGTGTTCCATCAATTTTAGCAGTTAAAGAATTTATTAAGAAAAATAACAAAGATATATTAATAGACAAAATAAACATTATATTTAAAAATGATTATTTTGAATTATCACCTAAAAAAAGTATGGATACTTATTTTGGTACCGCTAGAATAACTTACGGTTTAAAAACTAATATATCTAAAAGCTCAATAACAAATTTAGGAGAAATTATTTTATTAACAAAAAATAGTATATTAGAAAAATTTGCTCGTATAAACAATCTTGATGTAAATAATCTTGAAGTAGTTGATGATAATTTAAGTTATGAAAAAGCAGTTATAAAAGCAAAAACATATTCAATTTATTATGGACAAGTAACTGTTACATATTACAATTACAATGCTTTAACTCCAAACGATTATTCTGGCGAAAAAGCTGTTAATGCATATAGTTCTACTCAAAGAGATTATCATTCTAATACATTTCGATTTGATGCTACTTTAGGGAAAAAAGCATTTTTAGCAACATTAAAAAATATAAAATTTGATATTTGGTTTAGAGCATGAAATAATGAAAATGGTGACTCTCATTTTAACGGTCATCATACAGAAGTTGCTTCTTTAAATTCAAATCCTAATAGCAAGCTAATGTTTGATCATTCTTTTGTGGGAAAAGTAAATTATACAAAAGCTAATTGAACTATAAAATGATGATGAGACAATAACAGGCTTTATATAAATAGTTATATGTATTTTGAAAGTTATGCAAGCGGTTGAAATCCTAGTTGAGCAAAAACTAGTGGAGCATCAACATTGTCAAAAATATATTTTTCTTATTAAAGATAAATATTAATTTTAAAATATTTATGAAGTTTAAAACCAAATATTATTTTATAATATTTGGTTCTTAATATAATAAGATTATTAAAAATATTATTTACTTTATGTTTTAGAACTTATTAGAGGTAATATTCATTTTCAATAATCCTATGGAATAATGATAAAATCTATTTTTTAATGTGTGGTGTATAATTTTGTCATTAATATATAATTAAAATGAAAGGGTGATTAAATGAAAAAATATTATATTTACTTTCTATTTCATATTTTTCGATAACACCAATGAACTATATTATTTCATGTGGTCAAAAACAATTAATAACAGAAGAAGAAATATTTAATATGATTGAAAAAAAAGCAAGTAATAAATATTATTATTATAGTAATGTTTCCGAATTTAAAGAAGTTTTAAAAGAAGAGTTTAAAAATTATAAATATATATATTTTGATGAATTAAATAGCTACGCAGATAAAGGTTGACTAATAAAATTAAGAGAAGAAGATAAGACCAAACAAAATATAAAAGTTAATGTAGAAATTACTAGTGTTATAGAACAAAATAATAGTTATCAACCCGATTACTCAAAATCCAACTCAAAAATTATAAATATTTTAAGAAGCTCTGTTAATGAAATGAGTTTTAAGGATGGAAACTATTACGAGACAAATTATGAAAATAAAAAAATCACTTTACAAATAGAAAACTTTAATTTGTTAGAAAATATAAAATATCAAATAAGCGATAATTCAGATCAAATATCAAAATTTGAGTATGATAAATTGGATAAGTCTAAAATTAACATTGAAGTTAAATTAAATAAATCAGAAGCAGATAAAAAAATTATTATCATTTTTAGTGCTGATAATGCTATTAACGACACTAAGGTTATTATTAATAATAAAACTTCATATAATGCATCTAATGAAATGGTTAGTTCAATAAATAGTTGAGTTTATTCATCTTGAGGTGAAAAAACAAAAATAATAATGAATAGTAATAATTATAAAAACGTTAAAGTTAAACCTGTGAATAAAAATTTGACATTAGTACAAGATTTTAAAGCTACAGGAAATGAACTAAGCGGCTATGTTATGTTTAATGAAATGGAATTTAATACAATAAACAAATTGACAGAAATTAAATTAGAAGTGAGTGAAGAAACAGATACTTTTTTAAGTATTGTAACAATTGAACTGTCTCCTATTATACCAATTAATTGAAAACCTCAATCATATATAAATTTAGAAGTAAATGAAGAACAAAAGTTTTTAGTTCAAGATGATAACAAAAATGTAAAAATATTGATAAGTAGTGAAGAAAGAAAAGAAAATAACATAATTTTTAAAAATGGGAAAAGTACAAAAAATTATATTGATTATTCAAATGAAAAATCAATCGATATTGAGGCTTGGATGTATAATAAAAATAATAATAAAAGTAGCATAACAATTGAAGCTGATCATTTGTTTAAACTAGATAATTCAAAAGAATTTTCTATAAAGTATAAAACCGATTATAATATTGAAGTTCTTAGATATTATTATAAAAATCCAAATTGGGAAGTTACACCTAATATTTTTAATATAAAACCACAAAATGATAAAACATTAAGCTGAAAAATAAGTGATAAAAAAATTATAGTTGATACTAATGCTGAATCATTTTACTTTCTTATAAAAACAGATATTTTTAGAAGAACAAATTGTGAAATTACATACATATCTGCTGTTAACTCACTGATTTCTAAAATTAACTATACAAAACCTGATACTATAAATGATTTTACATCCGTTGAAATCAAATATGATCTTGATGACCTTATAAAAGAGAAACAAATTTTAATATTTTGAACCATAAACGGATTTGCAGATGATATAGAGATGATAATAAATTATGTATAGAAAAAATCAATATAAAAAAACCTTTTAAAAAACTATTTTTTTATATTAAATGTCAATAACTAATTTATTTTTTCAAACTTTATTTTTTAGTTTTTATTAAATTTAAATATTTGTATAATCATTTAAAAGATAATTATGAAGAAATTATTGAATTTTTTATTAATAGGTGTTAGTAGTAGCGTAAGCTTAAATTCTACAAATACAAATCCCAGAATAAATACTACTATTAAGGATAAAAAAATATAGATAAAAAATATTCTGAATAAAAAATTATTATTGGTAAAAAAACAAATATTATTGATACATGAGTTGAACTTCTAAAAGCTGTTGATATAATAAAAAGATTTGTTGAAGTAGGAAACGTATTAATGTTAGAAATTATGAGAATAGCAAAATAGATTTTTTAAACAATATAAATTGATTAGTATTGTAGTGGAAATTGGAGTAAGTTATTTTACAAATTATTTAAATTCAGAGTGTGCTATACGTTTTTATGATAATTATAAGTTTGATATAATTACAAAGAGGAATTAATAAAGATTATTAAAAAGTATTTTATAAAGATTTTTATTCAAATATAGGAAGAATGTATGTTCTTCTTAAAGTTTATATAGAAGAGTTTTGAGGTAATGATAGATTTGTTATAAAAACATGAATAAAAAGTATTTTACATAATGAAATTTATTCTGACTAAACAAATATGCAAAGTGAAATAGAATTTAAAAAATATAAATTTACTATATACTAAAATATTTGCTTAATTTTTTAAAAAAAAGAAGGTAAATCTTCTTTTTTGACTTTTAAACTTAATTTAAAATATTTTAAAAAATTATTTTGATTGTAAGCGATAATGTCGCAAAAAAACTGATTTATTATATTTTTTTCTTATATTTTTCTTTTCTTATTAAATATATTTAAACAGATATATTTCTAAGGATTTTCAATTTTTGTAATTTCATAGATTCTGTTTCTTATTTTTTAATTGTATAGTTATTCACATGAAGTCTATGGTCATTTATTTCTATTAATTCATAAGCTTCATTGCTAATTGAAGAATAATATTTATCATCTTAAGTTTCATAACCCTAACTCTCGTTTTTAGTTTTAAATACAGAGTTTCATAACCCGAATAAACAAATCATTTTTTATTATCTTAATCAATACTTGAACCTTTATTACAATTCTTGTGGTCCTATATGAAAACCATTTAGGATTCTTTATAAATTTTTCTTAGAACTATTTTATAATTATCAATAAAAGTTAAATATTTTTTATTATATTATTTAATCAGTCTAGGCAAATAACCTTCTAACTTATCAACTATTTTAATTCGAATTCTTTGAGATCATCTTATTTGTGATGTGCCAAAAGTTGTATAAACCAAAGCTTTTTATTAGGGGATAAAAGTAATTTATGTTGATATTTTTAAAGAATGGAAAATAAAATGTAATTGAGTATGAAGCTCTGAATAGTCTTTAGAGTCTCTAATTACTTTGAAAATAAATACATTTTAATTATAAGTTTCATTCTTCATAGGAATATCATAATTTATAAAGGTTTCTTTATAAACTTTATAATACCTCTTAATTGTTTCAGACTCGCTAAAATGTCTTGCTAAATTTCTTTTGTAGGCTTATCAACCATAATGTGTAAATGACTTTTTATTTCTTTAATCCACTCATAATCTGGAACATCTAATTCAAAAAATGCCCCAAAATTTGTTTATCTTTTTTTTGGGTTTGGTTATGGTGCTTTAATAAAATAATTTTATTTTTAATTATAAATAATAGGTTTAAGTCATTGTATAGGCGCTTAGCTCTTAATCTGATCTTTCTTTGGAATTTTTTCAGTATTTCTATGAATAAAAGCTTTTTTCAAATTTTTTATACTATTTTAACTTTCTAAATGTATTTATTTTTGATTCCCGGTGTTTATGCCATCTAGTTTATAAGACAAACCTTTTATAACTTTTAATTAAATTTGTTTGATTATGTCTAATACAAATCCTCTCATAATTTTGCCTCCAAGTATATTTTATTTGTGGCATAATGATTATTAAATGTTTGTGACATAATCGTTTTTTATTCATAATTGTTATTATTTTTAAAAAAAGGAAAATACAACAATATAGAATTTTGATATATAATCAAGTTGTTAAATTAATAAAAAAGTAAGGAAAATTAAATATGAAAATAACTTTATTAGACGGACATATAAAAGAATATAAAGAACCAAAGTCTGTTGTTGAAATTGCAGGTGATATTGCAATGAGCTTGAAGAAAAAATGTTTAGGAGCTTTAGTTAATGAAGAAGTTGTGTTAACTAATCACACAATTATTGATAGTGATTGTAAAATGGAAATCATTACAGAAAAGCACGACTTATATAAATCTATAACAAACTATACTGCAAAAATAATACTAATGTTTGCTTTAAAAACTATTTATCCTAATGCAGAAATAGTTCCTCAAATTGATGATTTAGATTTAGATGAATTTTCTTTATTTTTTAATCTACCTCAAGGATTAAAATTTGAAGAATTAAAAAGTGTTGAAGAACTAGCTAATAAAATAATTTCAGAAAAAACAGAGTTTGATTTTGAAAGTAACAAAAATAAAAAATTTTTAGACGAGTTAAAAAATTTATTTGATAAAAAAGAATATCAAGACTTCTTAATAAAAGAAAATGAAAAAAGATATAAAAGTTTTGAAATAGCTTCATACAAAGGGCAAGATTTTTTTGTTAGAAATGCTATATTAAAAAACACTGGTGAATTATATAAAATAGAATTAACTCAATTAACAGGATCTTATTT
Organism: Spiroplasma gladiatoris; assembly: GCF_004379335.1. NCBI lineage: Bacteria > Bacillati > Mycoplasmatota > Mollicutes > Entomoplasmatales > Spiroplasmataceae > Spiroplasma > Spiroplasma gladiatoris. Next base: position 278,268 of record NZ_CP038013.1, read on the forward strand.
TTTAGGTGATGCTTCAAATCCGATGATTTATCGACTACATGGAATAACTGCTCCTAATAAAGAAGCTTTTGAAGAATTAAAAATTCAACTTGAAGAACAAAAAAGTAATGATCATAAATTTATTGCAAAAAACTTAGAAATTTTTCATTTAGATCCAATAATCGGACAGGGTCTACCAATTTGACTTCCTAATGGAACAATTTTAAAACAAGAAATAAAAAAATATCTTATGCAAAAAGAATTTGAATATGACTTTATTCAAATTGAAACTCCAGTTATTGGTACAAGTGATTTGTATAAAAGAAGTGGTCACTGAGACCATTATCGTGAAGATATGTTTGCTCCAATGCAATTGCCAAAAGAAGAAATGGTTTTAAAACCAATGAGTTGTCCTCACCATATTAGCGTTTATAACTATAAACAAAGAAGTTATAGAGACTTACCATTGAGATTTGCAGAACATGCATTACAACATAGATACGAATCTTCAGGAAGTTTAACTGGTTTAGAAAGAGTTAGAGCTATGGAGTTAACTGACTCTCATATTTTTGCAAGACCAGATCAAGTTAAAGAAGAATTTGTAAGATGTTTTAATTTGATTCAAGAAGTTTTAGAAACTTTTGATATTAAAATTGACTATTTATCATTATCTTTGAGAGATCCAGAAGATAAACATAAATATTTTAATGATGATAAAATGTGAAATGAAGCTGAAGCTCAATTAGAAGAAGTTTTAAAAGAATTAAAATTAGACTATAAAAAAATGATTGGAGAAGCTGCTTTTTATGGCCCTAAACTTGATATTCAAGCAAAAACAGCATTAGGACATGAAATAACAGTTTCAACAATTCAATTAGACTTCTTGTTACCTTCAAAATTTGAACTAGAATATGTTGGACCTAATGGAGACTTTTTAAGACCAATTATGATTCATAGAGGATTGGTTGGAACTTATGAAAGATTTATTTCTGTTTTATTAGAACAAACTAAAGGAGTTTTACCGCTTTGATGTACTCCAAAACAAGTTATGATAATACCAGTTCAACAGAATGGTGACAACACATATGTTGAAAAAATTAGACAAGAATTAAAAAAAGAAAATATTAGAGCTGAAATTGACAAAAGAGATGAAAGACTTAGTTATAAAGTAAGAGATGCTCAAATTAAAAAAATACCATATCAACTTGTTATTGGTGCTAATGAAGAAAAAAATAATGATATTACTTATAGAATGTATGGAAGTGAAGAATCAACAACAATTAAATTAGAAGAATTTATAAAAATGTTAAAAGAAATAATTGATAAAAAAATATATGCATAAGTTAAAAAAATAGTCTTTGACTATTTTTTTAACTTTAAATTATTTGAATATATTTGTTATTATATTAGTAATTATTTAAAGGATATTTATGAGCAAAAAAAAGAAAGAAAAATACGTAACTGATAAGCAATTTAGTTTTAAAAAAATGTTCGCTGCATTAAGAATGGTTGGTGGTGGAATAAAAAGACATCCTATTCTATTTTTTTTGTGTTCATTAACCACTGTAATTGATTCAATTGCTTGATCTTTTTCAGCAGTGGTTGTTAAAGGATTAACTACAATATTACTTGATTCATCTAATAATACAAAGACTTCTTCATTATATGGAATTGTAGATTTAACTTGACAACAATGAATTTATTTAGGAATTGGAATGTTTTTATTATTTGTATTAATGGAATTTTTAACAAATATTACATCAGGAATGTTTTCTAAAAAACTAGAAATTGATGTTAGAAAAGCAGCACTTAAACATTTAGTAGAAATTGATATTAGTTATTATTCAAAAAACCAAATCGGATTAATAATGACAAGAGTAATTGGAGATAGTCAAAGTTTAGGTGATTCGTTTAATCAATTTTATTTAACATTTATTTGAATGTTAGGAAGTATTTTTTCAACTGTTGCAATTATGTTTAGTATTAACACAACCCTTGCCACAATTGCAGTATCACTTTTAATTTTAATGTTAATTGTAATAACTATTATGTTTATATTTTTTAGAAGAGCAAATATTATTTCTTTTGATGTTCGACAAAAAATTGATGCAGATATTATTGATCGTTTAATAAATGTAAGATTAATTAAAGCAACAGGATCTGAAAATTTTGAAACAAAAAGAAATTTTGAATTACATAAAAAGTATGACGTAAGAAAATCTTATGCGATCAAGTGGCAAGCTTTTTTAAATGTATTTAATGGAGTAATGATTTCTTTGTTACCAATAATTATGTTAATTATTAATATATTTTTATATCAAGATAAAATGCCAAGAAGTGAATTTAGTAGTTTAACAGTAACTTTTATAAGTGCTAGTACAAATTTTTTAATTAATCTTTCTGTATTAACTCAAATTTTAGGAGGGATAATGTGAATGTCAAATTGTGCTATGCGTCTTAATTACATTTTTAATGAAAAAACAATTATTAATTTTGAAAAACAACCAATTAAAATTAATTCAATTGAAACTATAGAATTCAAAGATGTAAGTTTTAATTATCCAGAATCGCCAACAGTAAATGTTTTGCCAAAAATTAATATAAGTTTTGAAAAAGGAAAAAGTTATGCATTTGTTGGTGAAACTGGAGTAGGAAAATCAACTATTGCAAAAATGCTTTTAAGATTTTATGATGTAACCACTGGAGAATTATTGATTAATGGCATAAATATTAAAAAATTAGATTTATCAAATTATTTATCTTATGTTGGTTATGTTGAACAAGAACCTCAAATTTTATATGGAACAGTTATGGATAATTTAAAATATAGTTTAGGATGAGAAGCAAGTGACTCTCAAGCAATTGAGGCTTCAAAAAAAGCAAAGCTACATGACTTCATAGAATCACTCCCAGATAAATATGATACAATACTAGGGGAACGTGGTTTTATGTTTTCTGGAGGACAAAAACAAAGATTAATTATAGCGAGATTGTTTTTAAAAAATCCACAACTTCTAATATTAGATGAAGCAACAAGTGCTTTAGATAATATTGTTGAAAAAGAAATTCAAAGTGAATTAGATTTATTAATGAAAGATAGAACAACAATCGTGATTGCTCATAGATTATCAACTATAAAAAATGTTGATAGTGTTATTGTTCTTGAAAGAAATATCGGTATAAGCCAAATTGGTAGTTTTGATGAATTAAAAAAAGTACCAGGTAGATTTCAAAAACTATATAATTATGGATTGTTAAAATAAAGAATGAGGTATTTAATATAATGGCAACAGAATTAAATTGAGAAGAAATTTCTATGGGGATTATTACTTATGCGGGAATGGCAAAAACAAATGCTGTTTTAGCTATTAGAGAAGCAAAAGAAAAAAATTACACTAAAGCAGAAGAATTATTGAAAGAAGCACATGAACATATTATTACTGCTGAAAAAATGCATATGGATGTAATTACTGCAGAATGTAATGGCGAAAAAATTGAATTTAAAGTATTATTTATGCACTCAGAAGATCAAATGTTAACAACTCAATCAATGCTTGTTTTAGCAGAAGAAATGATTGAAATGTACAAAATTATACATAATAAATAAAAAAATACTCTTTGGAGTATTTTTTTATTTATTTAATTAAAACTTAAAATAATTTCTAATTGTTATAAAATATATATAGAAAAGAGGATTAAAATGAAAAGAAAGATTGGATTAAGTATTTTTCCTGAACAATCGACTTTTGAAAAAGATAAAAATTATCTAGACAAAGCTTATAGTTTAGGATATGAGGTTATGTTTACAAGTATTTTGCATTTTGTAGGAAGTGAAAATGAAAAACAAAAAGCCAAAATGGTACTAGATGTTGTTAAATATGCTAAACAAAAAGGCTTTTATACTATTGTTGATGTTGAGTATAAATCTATGGAATTAATAGGTATTTCAATAAATGACACTTCAAAATGTAATGAGTATGGAATTGATTGTTTGAGATTAGATTCTCCAAGTTTACCAGCTGAAATTGCTTTTGTTACGCATAATAAAGCAAAAATTGATATTCAATTAAACATGTCTAATAATGATAGTTTGATTGATAATGTTATGGATTTTAAACCATTATCTCATAGACTAAGTGGTTGTCATAACTTTTACCCTTTAGAATTTACAGCATTACCTTTTAATTACTTTTTAGAATGTAATCAAAGATATTTAAAATATAGATTAAATACATCTGCATTTGTAGGAAGTCATTTTGGTGAAATGACAAGTGCAGTTGGACAAAAAGAACTGCCAACAATTGAAGAACAAAGACATTTACCTGTCGCTCAACAAGCTAAACTTTTATTTTACACAGATCAAATTGATACTGTTTTATTTGGTAACGCTTATGCTTCAAACGAAGAATTAGAAGAGTTAGCAAAAGTTGACCGTGATGAATTAACATTTGATATAAAATGTGATAATGAAGTTAGTGAAATTGAAAAACAAGTTTTACTATTCGATCATTATAGACGTGGAGATATTACAGAATACTTTATAAGATCAACTCAGTCAAGAGTAAAATTTAAAAATGAAGATATTCCAAGTAGAAACTCAAAATCTAGTTACAATATTGGTGATGTTGTCATCATTAACAATAACGATAAAAAGTATAAAGGTGAAATTCATATAATTTTAAAAAATAATTTTATAGATAAAAACAATAAATATAACTATTTGGCAACAATTAAACAATCAGAAATGAGATTGTTAGAATTTGTTACACCATGAAAACAATTTAGATTTAATTTAACCTAGATAATCATAAAAATTAAATTATTTTTAGGCATTTAAAAATACTTTTAAACTTGTGAATGCTATTATCTTTTTAAGAGGATAATAAAAATGAAAGTGACAATTTCTAAAACAATTAAGTTTTTTTCTGTAATTACAATTTTATCAACAACAGCTTTTAATGTTATTTCTTGTGATTTTGATAAAACAAAAAAATACAGAAAAGATAAATATTAACAATTTAGAGTTTCCTAACTTTAAACCTGGAAGTTATGTAAGTAATATGGAGTATAGCGTTAATAAACTTTTATATGATGCCTATAAAAGTAGAACGGATTTATCGTCTTTTGGGTCACCCTTAAATAACAAAGACTATACAATTAATTTTTCTAAATTTTCAACATACGATTTTAAAACCTTAAAAGGTAATAAAAATATTATAATAAAAGCAAAAGATGATTCAAAAATCTTAACAGGAGAAAAAAATATATATGTTGATTATTTTGATATAAAAGTTTTTAATAAAAAAAATACAAGATTAAAGGCTGGAAGAAAAGGAAAAAATTGATATATTGACAGAATAAATTATAGTTTTAGAAATGATGAATCTGAATTAAAACCTAAATATAAAAAAGATTATGAAATATCTTCTACTAATAACGATAAAAATATTGATACTTTCATTAAAGATGAAACTATAACTGTTAAAGCAATTAATAGTGAAAAAAGTAATTTAAAAGGTAGCTTTAACATTTATGTATATGGATATGAAATAGATCATCCTGAAAGTTTGTTTTTAAATAATATTCAAATATTTAAAACAAAAAAATATGAAAGTGATGACTACTATAGAGAATGTTTTTATAATAGTACTTTTATAAAAAAAACACTTTTAGAAGAAAATAAAGATTATAAATTAACTTTTGAAAGAGAGGAATATTCAATTCCAGATTCAAAAATAGGACTTAAAAAACTACTTAATATAAAGGCAACTTCAATAAAAGAATCTAAAATTCTAATAGGTGAAAAAACTATTGCACTTAAGTTGAATTGATATTAAGTTAAAGTCAAATAATTTATATAAATCTTTTAGTTTAAAAAATTTAAAAACCTAATTTAATAGGTTTTTTTATTTTATAATAATAACTATAAGTAGAAATGAGGATTATTAATGAGTTTATTTATTAATAATATTAAGAAATTAATAGAAAATATAATAGTTGCCAATAATTTAAAAGGTTCAATTCAAATTGAATCATCTAAAGATGAAAATATGGGAGATTTTTCAACTAATTTTGCACTAATTAATTCAAAATTGAATTCAAAAAATCCAAAAGAACTTGCAAATTTAATAGTTGAATCTTTAAAAAAAGATAGCTATTTTGAAAATGTTGAAATAGCAGGTCCAGGATTTATTAATATGACTATTAAACAAGAAAATCTTGGTGAAGTAATTAAAGAAATATTTTTAAAAAATCAAGATTATGGTAAATCAGAAAATAAAAATATTAAATACAATTTAGAATTAGTATCTGCAAACCCAACTGGATATTTACATATTGGTCACGCTAGAAACGGAGCAATTGGAGATAGTGTTGCTAGAATTTTAAAATTTGCAGGTTATAATGTAGAAACTGAATATTATACTAATGATGCAGGAAATCAAATCAATATAAGTGCTTCAACTTTATTTTTTCACTATAAAAATTTATTAAATTCCCCTGTTAACACTCCAGAAGAAATGTATGGTGGTGATATGTACATTGAAGTAGCTCAAAAGTTTATTGATAAATATGGAGATAAATTTATTAACGCAAATATTGGTCAAAATAATAAAATTGATGATGAAGAAATTCATCAGTTATTTAAAAAAGAATCTATTTTATTCTTTTTAAATATCATTAAAGATCAACTAAATAAATTTGGTATTTCAATAGATTTATTTACAAGTGAAGCTGAAATGTATAAAACCAACCAAATTGAACAAACTCTTGATTTATATAAAAAGTTAGATAAAACTTATATTAAAGAAGATGCTTTATGATTGAAAACTACAGAATTTGGTGATGATAAAGATAGAGTATTAAAAAAATCAAATGGAGACTATACATATATAACTCCAGATCTTGCTAGTCATAATGTAAGAATCAAAAGAAGTAAAGCAGATATTTATGTTAATTTTTGAGGTGGAGACCATCATGGTTATATAACAAGGTTGAATGCTGGACTTGCACTTTTAGGTTATCCAATGGGTTTAATCAAAATAGATATGATACAAATGGTAAGACTTATTAAAGATGGATCAGAATTAAAAATGTCTAAAAGAAAAGGTACAGCTATTTGACTAATTGATTTATTAGAAATGGTTGGAAAAGATTCATTAAGATATATGTTGGTTTCTAAAAATCCTTCAAGTCATATGGATTTTGATTTAGATGTAGTTCTTAAAAAAAATAGTTCAAATCCAGTTTACTATGCGCAATATGCAACTGCCAGAGCTTTTAAAATTTTAAAAAAGGCTGAAGAACAAAATTGAAAATTAAGTATTGATAAATTTAATTTATTAAATAATGTTAAAGAAAAACAAATAATTTTATTATTAGATTCTTTAAATAAAACTATAGAATATAGTGCAGAAAATCGTTTGCCAAGTGTGATTTGTGATTATGTACAAAATTTAGCAAAAAAATTTCACTCTTATTATTCAGATTTTAAAATTGTAGATCTTGAAAATGTAGAATTAAGTCAACAAAGGGTTTGTTTGGTTAAAGCAATTTATCAAGTTTTATCAATCTGTTTTAATTTAATAGGTATTGAAATAATTAATGAAATGTAATTTAAATAATTTTAGAAAGAAAGAATGATGAAGATGAGAACTAAAAAAATATATTACAAAGATGTAGAATGATATAGTTATTTAATTTTAGCAATATTTTTTTCAAGTATGTTAATTTGAGGTGTATATGAATGTTGTTTTAAAGAATATTGATACAATCAGTACCCAAAATATAGAAACTTTGAAAGTTTAATGAGTTTTATGTCTGTACAAGTCAATATTATGACTATTGTGTGACTTTATTTTTTAATAATTTGTTTTAATAAAAAACAGATCGGTGTAACTTCTGAAGGATTTAAAACATGTATTATAAATTGAAACTTAATAGTATTTATAGTTTTTTGAATAGGTATAATTTATTCTTTAGTTACAGAAAGTGATTTTTTAAAATCTTATACAACTAATCAAATAGCTTGTACTGTTGCTACTCACTTTATTTGCCCTTTGTACTTAATAATTTTATTTGTATTTACTACTGGATATTCAAAATTGAGTTATATAAATTGAATTAAAGAAAGATATATATATATTTCTTTAGCTTATCCATTTTTATATATGATTTACTCATACATAAGGGGTTTGCTATTTTTACAAGATGGAATTAGTGAATGACCATATGAGTTTTTAGAATTTGAAAAAGATAATCTACTTGTTGGTAATTCTGTATTTGGATATATGATGTTAGTAATTGTTGTTTTTGCAACATGAATAATTTCTCAACATTTAATAATGATATGTACTAATAATTTGATCTTCTTTATAAGAGAAAAATACTTTAAAGATGCAAATTGAAAAAATATCTTTAATAAAATAACATATAAAAATAAAAATCAAAAAATAAATACTAAAAATATAAAAAAGGAATCTAAAGATAAGGAAGAAATAAAAAAATAAAAAATATTTGCATTAAAAAGATGTTATTCAAAAAAACTATAAGGTATTTAAAATCTTTTTCTAAACAAACAATTATTTTTGTAATTATAAAAATTGTTCTATAATATTTAAATATTAAACTTTATAAGCTTTTATATAAAAATATTTTTATAAATAATTTAAATTATAAAATACTTTTTTTTGAAAAATAAATTTAGGAATATTTTTTAAACAGAACATTTGTAATTGTTTTGTTTTTTTGTTTTTATTTACTTAATTATATATATTGTCAATTGTTTTATGGCGAGAAATATCATTTATAGACAAAAATATGAAAATAAATTTTATATATATATATATAGTATATTTATATATATGAAAGGATGTATTTTTATGAAAAAAATATTAAATTTAATTAGTGTTTTTGGTTTAAGCATAACAACTACTTCAATGACTTATGAACTAATTAAAAATAACAATCAAAATTTATACAATTCTAAAAATGATATAAGAATTTTTAATAATGTTATAGTTCAGGAGAAACCTGGTTATTATTCTGATATAAATAACTTAAATATAGATCAAAGAGTTGTTGTGTCTAGATATCCTAGCAAAGTTGGAAAACCTGATAATTTTAAATCTTATATTGATACTTTCGATGAAATATGAGCTTCTACTAGAAATTACATGTACGGAATAGAAGATAGAGAAATAAGATATATTAATGTAAAAAATATGATGTTTGACTCAAGAAATGATTTTTTAAAAAAATATTCAAAAGTCGAAGTTTCTTATAAATATGGGTATAATTATACAGATAACGGAAATAAAGGATGAAAAAAAGGAAGGAAAGGCGTTAATATAGGAACACCGCGTAAAGAATCAAAAATAATAGATTTAAATAATAATGACATAAGCATAGTTGTTGTTGATGAAAATTACCCTCACACAAGTAGTTCTTTTCATAAAATAAAAATAAATATAATGGGACAATGAGTTAACTCTTACTCTTACCGTTTGTCATTTTCAGCTTTAGCATCTCTTGACTATAATAAAGGTTCTTCCAACGCACATGCTGCTTATGCAGGTATTAATTTTAGTGCAGTTGATATTCATTAAGTAAATTTACTTTTGGATAAACTAAATTATGTTATCAATAAAAAATTTAAATAAAACTTTTAAAAATAATACAGGTGTTAAAGATATAAATTTACAATTCAATAAAGGTGAAGTTGTAGGACTTCTTGGACCTAATGGGGCAGGTAAATCTACTTTATTAAAACTCATTTTTAAAGAATATAAAAAAGATAGTGGTGAAATTATTTATGAAAACTCAGGAAATAATTTAAATAAATTTAGTTTTTTTACTGATCAATCATTATTTCCTAAATATTTAACTTTAGATTTTTTTTGTATGTATACAGCCGAATTAGCTGGAATAAAACCAAAAGAAGCTAAGAAAAGAACCAATCATTTGTTAAAAAATCTAGACCTAATAAATTATAAAAACAAAACATTTAAATCATTATCTGCTGGTATGCAAAAAAAAGCTATGCTTGCTGCTTCTTTAATAAATGATCCAGATATAATATTTTTTGATGAACCAACAGCTAATCTAGATATAGATTCAAGAAAAGAATTTATAAGTTTAATAAAAGATATGAAAAAAAATAATAAATCTATTATTATTGCTAGTCACATTTTAGAAGAATTAGAAACAATTATTGATAGAGTGATTATAATTAAAGAAGGTAATATAGTATTAGATGATATTTTTGATAAAAATAAAGACAGTTTAGAATCTTTTTATTTAAAAAGTACAACAATTAAAAAAGAAACTAAAAACTTTAACGATTTAATGAAATGAGAAGAGTAAATATGAAATTTTATATAAGTTTTAAATACTCAATTTTATCAATAATTAAATCAAAGTTAGTTTTAATTATTGGAGTTTCATTTTTATCATTAATATTTTTAACAAACTTAATATTTGGTTTGTGTATTAGATTGCAAAGTTGAGCATCTGTTAACTTATTTATTTTAAACTACATTAATGCAGTTTTTATCTTAGTTTTTTTAACTATTATAGCTATATTGATATCTAATGACTTCTTTTATAGTCAAAAAAAGAAATGGTATAAAAACTATTGAAATTAAAAATGGAATGAAAATTTGAGAAATATTTTTTTCAAAAATTATGGCTATAGTATTAATTATATTCACATTGTCTATATTTTCTTCAACTATTGTTATACTAGAAAATTTAATAATATTTAATGACAATGTTCAAGTTACTAAACTTATATTTTTAAATTTATATCTTATATTTTTAGTCCCTTTATTTGTTTTTGGAATTAATTTGTTAATTGTGTGTCTAAATCTACAAAAAATAAGTTTAATCGCTTCGAGTTTTTTTCTTGGTTTATTAAGTTTATTTTACTTAATAAATGCAGTTCTATATGATTTTGAAAGTTATAATCCAGATTCAAATGGAAGTAATATAGTTTCTGAAAATAACTACAATTATTATTTAAAGTCGTTTATAAAAAATTACAAACAAAACAATAAAGAAGAAAATAAAGTTATAAATGGTCTTATTGAATATAGTGATGATTCTGAAAATATTAATAGATTAGTAAAATTTGATAATTTAGAAGATTTAAAAGACAATGATGATTCTTTAAAAAGTTATTATAATTTTTTTGCAGAATATAACAGGTTTTCAAAAAGTGGTGGGTTATTTTATAACATTGATTTATTTAATAAATTTAATAAACAGTTTTTGATAGATCAAAGTTATTATAAGGAAGCAAAATATGATAATAACTTAATAGAAAAAAATATTTTATTTAAAGAACTTTATAATTTTAAGGATGAAAAAACAAAAAATGATATATTTGAATATAAAAATTGAGATAATAAAAATTTTGTAGAAGTTTCTACTTATTTAAAGGAACTTAATAATTACATTAAAAAATTGAACAACTATTTTAAAAATAATGAAAATTTAAAGACTTATTATAATGATCTTGTATCTATTAACAAACTAATAATAGATATTTATAAAAAAGGTTTTTATTTAAATAATGAAAATTATTTTTTAATAGCAAATGTTGGAACATTATCCATTAATAAAGAAGCAATGCAATATTTTAAATTTCCTTTTTCTGAATATAAAAATTATTCAGAAAAAAGAGAACTTGTGTTTAATATTCAAGAAGTATCAAGTGCTAAATTGCTATATCAAGGAATTTTATTTTATTTAGTAAATAATTGGGATTATAAAAAACAGTTTTATGATGATCTAAATAATCCTGATGATTTTGTGTTAAGTGATTTACAAATGACAAATTATTACACAAGTCCATTTTTATGAATGGAGTTTCTTTATAAATTTGGTTTAGTTAATAAAACTTTTGATAATATTATGATCATTGAAAGTGCAGGTTTCTATCTTGGTAACAACTTATTTAAAATAGATTATTCTAAAAATAATAATTATTATAGTGTAAATGATTACTTATATAAAGGTCCAAACACATACCTTCTAGTCTTTTTAATAATATTCTATAGTTCATTACTGATATTTATTTCATTTTTACTATATAAACGTAATTTTTATAAATAAATTGAAAGAGATCATTAATATTTAATTATATTTGGTCTTTTTTTAGTTTTACATACTTTATAGTATTAATTAACCTAAAGTACAATTATTAATTTATTATTTTCACATATTTACTTGTATATATATCAAATATATAATTAAAATTTCAAAAATACTTGCTAAATTCAAAATAGATAGTATATAATCATTATGTTTAAAAAAGAAGCACATGCTCACCATTACTAATAGGAAATGGTAAAACTTATTTGTATCTATATTTTAGATAAATTAAATAATTTTTGAGTGTGTCGTTAATCTTTTTTAAGGCACACTTTTATTTTGGAGGGACAATGGCAGAAAATAACAAAAGCGCAAAAACAGAATTTGTAAATAAAGAGATTAGAGCAAGACAAGTTCTAATTATTAATGAAGATGGTTCAAAAATAGGGCCAATTAATAAATTTGAAGCAATTAAATTAGCAGAAGAACAAGGATTAGACTTATTTCAAGTTGGTATGCAAGACAACCAAACTGCAATAGCAAAAATATTGGATTTTGGTAAGCATAAATATGAACAAAAAAGAAAAATCAGAGAAAATAAAAAAAATCAAGTAAAAGTTGAAAACAAGGAAATAAGATTAACAGTTGGTATTGGTGACCATGATATGGACACTAAAGCTAGAAAAGCTAGAGAATTTTTACAAGAAGGCGACAGAGTTAAAATATCATTGAAATTCAAAGGAAGAGAAATTGCTTATCAAGAATTTGGTTTAGAAACTTTAAAGAAATTTTATGCAAAAATAGAAGATATTGCAAAAATTGAAAAAGAAGCTAAATTAAACACTAGATTTTTAGATATGTATGTTGTGCCTAAAAAAGCTTAATTAAAGATAGAGGGAGAATGGTTATGCCAAAAATGAAAACAAAAAGCGCTCTTGCAAAGAGAGTGAAAAAAACTGGTACTGGTAAACTAAAAAGAGGTCAAGCTTATAGATCTCACTTAGCACAAAACAAAACAACAAAACAAAAAAGACATCTTAAAAAAGCAACATTTGTATCTGCTGGAGATATGAAACGTTTAAAAGGATTATTACAAAACTAAAAGGTAGGTAGATAAATATGGCAAGAATTAAATTCGGGAAAGTAACTAGAGCAAGAAGAAAACGTTGAATTAAAAGAGCAAAAGGATATTACGGAACTAAAAAAACTAACTTTAAAAAAGCACATGAACAAGTTGTTAGATCAATGCATTATGCATTTGTAGGAAGAAAACTTAAAAAACGTGATTTTAGAAAATTATGAATAGTACGTATTAACGCTGCTGTTAGACCTTTAGGATTGAGTTATTCTAAATTTATGAATGGTGTTAAATTAGCTGGTATTGAAATTAATAGAAAAATGTTATCAGAATTAGCAATTCATGAACCAAAACAATTTGAAAATATTGTAGAAGCATCAAAAAAAGCTTTAAGTGCTAAAAAATAAAATAATAAACAGGTTTTAAGCGCTGAATAAAACCTGTTTTTTTGTATTTAGAAAAGGGATAAGAAAATGGCAAAGTTTGAAAATGGAATAATAGATTTTGATAAAAACGATATTGAAAATGCATGATTAAACTCCCCCGGTTTAGTTAATAGGGATGAAAAAGATTATAAGATGTGTTATATATGTAAATTTCATATGATAAAGACAAACTTTAATAATGCAGAATTAGGATCTTTTGGATGAATTGTAGACTTAATCAATTTGAAAAAATTAGATTTAAACTCAAACAACTTTATAGCTATTCATCCATGATGTATTGAGTATAAAAAGAAAACAGATAACCGCTCAATATTAAAAAAAGTTAAATCTCAGTTGTGAGTATTTAATGAAAATTAATAAAAAAACAAACAAATTCAATTATAATTTGTTTGAGAGGTAAATAAATGGCAAAAAATTTAAATGATTTAGTTGAAATAAAAAATTTAAAAGAACTAGATATTGCACAAATTGTTAATGCTTTGGATGAAGGAAAAACTGTTTTATGATCTGTTCATAAAGGAGAAATGGTAGATAAAGCAATTGCTGAAGGTAGAATAGAATTATTTGACGCAAATTGCGAACTAAAATCAACTATTGAAGATGGAAGTTATTGTGGTTGTGGAAAACCTTCTAATGCTCAATTAATTATTTGAAGAGATTAAAAATAGCCTACAAATTATTTGTAGGCTATTTTCTTTTATAATTTAGTCCAACTAAATTTTTTACTTTATTAATTTTTTTGCTTGCAACAATTTTTGCTTTTTTTGCACCTTTCTCTAAATACTCATCAATCATATTTGAGTTTATAATTTCTTCATATTTTTTTTGTATTGTCATTAATAGATTAACAACTTCATTGCTAACTTCTTCTTTTAAAATACCATAATCTTTACCTAAAAAATGTTGTTCTGTTTGTTCGATACTAATATTTTTTAAGCATGAATAAATAGTTATTAAATTACTAACACCAGGTTTATTTTCTAAATCATATTTTATTAAATTTTCACTATCAGTAACAGCAGATTTAATTTTCTTTTTCACTTCATCAATATTATCAAGTAAAGCAATATAAGATTTAGGATTAGAAGAAGATTTTGACATTTTTTTAGTAGGGTCTTGTAAATCTAATATTTTTGAACCTAATTTAGGAGTGTATTCTTCAGGAATAACAAACATATTTCCGTATTTAGAGTTCATTCGCTCTCCAATACTTCTTGCTAATTCAATATGTTGTTTTTGATCTTTCCCAACAGGTACAAGTTCGGGATCATACAATAAAATATCTGCAGCCATTAAAACAGGATACATTAAAAGACCAGAAGGAATATACTCTGTACCATTATTTGCTTTTACTTTAGATGATTTATCTTTAAATTGTGTCATCCTATTTAACTCTCCAATATTTGTATTACAAGTTAAAATTCAAGCTAATTCACTATGTTCGCTAATATCACTTTGAATAAAAATTGTAGCTTTATTTGGATCTAAACCACAAGCAAAATATAAAGCAATTGATTGTTTTATATTATTTTTCAATACTTCTTTTTCAATTGGTGTTGTAATTCCGTGTAAATTAGCAACAAAAATAAACATTTCATATTCATCTTGAAGTTTTACAAAATTTTTTAAAGCTCCAATATAATTTCCTAAAGTTAATTTTCCAGTTGAAGTTATACCAGAAACCATTCGTTTTTTTTCCATAAATTATTGTCCTTTGCTAAGTTATTTCTTTATTAATTATAATTAAAAAAGGTTTAATTACCAATTATATTAATATATTTATAAAAAATTAAAAATGACTATCTTATTGTTTAAAAACTAATTAAAATATTGTTAAACATAAAGGAGTTAATATGCAAAAATTTACAATAGTGAGTAATGATTATGAAATTACAAAAAAATCTGTAGAAAAACTTAAATCAACTTTAATTGATAAAAAGTATATTCAAGATGACATTAATCCTGAAATTGTTTTTGTAATTGGAGGGGATGGAACTTTTTTAAAGGCGGTACACTTATATCAAAACATTTTAGAAAAAGTTAAGTTAATTCCTTTTAAATTTGGTGGAATAGGCTATTATACAAACAAAAATGAGTTAAAAAATATTGAAAAAATTCTAGAAGCGCTTGAAAAAAACTTATTGTTTGAGAATTCTTATCAACTTTTAGAAGTTATAAATGGATCAAAAACTCATTATATTATTAATGAAATTAGAATATTAAACGAAAGAAAACCTTTATATACAAAGATTTATATAAATGATGAGTATCTTGAAACTTTTCATGGAACAGGTTTAGTGATTTCTACTTCAACTGGAAGTACAGGTTATATAAAATCAGCTGGAGGAAGTGTAATTTTGCCTAAAAACGCTGGATTATTTCAAATTCAAGAATTGGTTCCTGTTAGTACAAATCGTTTTAGAACATTAAATTCTCCCATTATATTAAATGATAAGTATGTAGTTAAGTTAGAGTTTGAAACTAATCAAGATATATTGATTTGTGACACTCAAGAAAGAGAAATGAAAAGTAATTTTTTATCTATTAAAGTTAGTCATAAAAAAGTTAATATTTTAAGTCATAATAATCCAGATTTAATTAGTGAAATAAACATTTTAAGAGAAATATTTATAATCGATAAGAAAGAAGTAAAGTAAATGAACAATAATATCTTATACATTTTATTAGGAATAATTGCAGCAACTTGTATCCTTGCTTTATACATATATTTATCTTTTACAAAAAGAATAAATATAAAGTTTAAAAGACATAAACTTCAAAATGATCCAAAAGCTTTTACTTTTTGAAATATTTTAAAAGGATTAGGTGGAATCGAAAACATTACTTCTGTAGAAGAAAATAAAATATATTTGTTATCATATAGTATTATAAATACAAAATATTTAAAATCACTTGGAGTAAAAGTTATTAATAATAATGATTATGTAATCTTAGAAGTAAAAAACTTTAATATGATTAATTTTTATAAAAAATTAGAAATAGAAATTGAAAAAGATGAAATAAAATAAGTTGGTTATTTAAAAACCAACTTATTTTTTTCTATTATAAGCATAAGCTCCACCAATCAATACTTTTGCATTATAACCTTTTTGTCTCAAAAATTCAGCAGACTCACCACTACGATTACCAGCATTACATACTGTAACAATTAATCTAGATTTATCTTGACCTACAATTTTTTCATAATTTGATATTAATAAACTTATTTCATAGTTAATAGAATTTGGTACTTTTGGTAATGATTTATATTCATAATCTGTTCTAACATCAATTATTAAAATATTAGGATCATTTTCTATTAATCTAAACTCTTCAACACTTATTCCTTGCATATTATCACCAAATTTATTATACACTTGACATTATAGATAAAGATAGTATTAGATACTTCTATAAAATATTAATTTGAGTTTAAAAATAATTTAGTTATTGTGTTATTTTTCCATTTTTTATCTTATAATCAAATAGACTAAATTTGATATAAATCAAATTGAATACTTTACAAAACATTTTTAATTTAAATAATATAGTTGAATAGGAGAACAATTTTATATGGCAGATATTAAGTTTATGGCCCTTGGAGGTCAAGATGAAAGAGGAAAAAACGCCTTTATAGTAAGTGTAGACAATGATTTATTTGTATTTGATGCGGGAATAAAATTTCCTGAACGTAGTATTTTAGGAATTGATGTAATTATTCCAAGTTTTGAGTACTTAATTGCAAATGCAAAAAGAATTAAAGGAATATTTTTATCAAATCCAAGTAGTAATAATGCTGGAGCAATTAGTTATATTTTAAGAGGAATTGATGTTCCGGTTTATTGTAATGAACTTACATCAACATTATTAAAATATCGTAATTTAAAATATCGAATAAAAAATCGTGAAAACAATTTTAAAATTGTTAATGATAAAGATATTATTGAGTTTGGAAAAAACAGTGTAGAAATTTTTAGAACTACATCTAGTTTTCCTGAAACTTTTGGATTCGCCTTACATACTGAAGATGGAACAATTGTTTATGCTGGAGATTATATAATTGATGGAAATGAACAATCATGATTTTCAACTGATATGAACCATCTTTCAACAATTGCTGAAAAAAATGTTTTAGCACTACTTAGTGATTCAGAATATGCTTCAAGAATTGGATATACTGTTCCAAATCACAGAATAGACAAATATATATCTGCTCCAATGAAAGATTTTAAAAGAAGACTTGTATTAGGTTTATTTGAAGAAGATGTTTTTAAATTGTTTGAAATTATTAAACAAGCTAAAGAACAAGGAAGAAAAATGGCTATTTATGGTAAAACAATTTCAAAAATTGTAGAATCAAAAATAATTCAAGACTCATTAAAAATATCAAAACAAGACATTATTTCTTTAGAAGAATATATGAAATCAACAGATGGTATTTTAGTTTTAACTGGAGCAGGTGATTTATTATACTCACGTCTTGCAAAAATAGCTGCAGGAAACGATGAAGTAGTAGAATTTTCTGAACAAGATACAATAATTCTAGCAACACCTCCAGCTGCTGGAGTTGAAAAAAGACATGCCGAAATTTTAGATGAACTTGCTAGAACAAATGCAAATTTAATTGCTTTAAGTGATAAAAATATATGAGCAATGAGAGCAAGTTATGAAGACATTAAATTGATGACAAGAATTATGAAACCAAAAAGTTTTATACCAATTAAAGGGTTGTATAAAGAATTTTTAAGTGCAGAAAGAGCAGCTTTAGAAGCTGGAGTTAAAAAAGAAAATATTCAATTAATTAATAATGGTCAAGTTTTAAAAATTGCAAAAGATGGTAAATTAACAATTGCTTCTGAAATGATTAAAACAAGTGATGTTTATGTTGATGGAATTGGAGTTGGAGATATTGGTGCTGTTGTTTTAAACGAAAGAAAACAACTAGCAACAGATGGTGTTGTAAGTATTGGTGCAAATATTGATGAAAAAACCAAAGAATTAGCTTCATTAATTGATATTCAAATGAGAGGTGTTATTTACATTCAAGAAGATAACCCAATCTTTAAACTTATGCAAAAGCAAATTATTAATATATTAGAAAAACATAAAACTGAATTAAAAACTAATAATATTGCTTTTGATCTAAATAACATTAAAAAAGAAATAGTTTCAAAAATTAGAAGTTCAATTAAACAAGAAACCGGAAAACAACCAATTGTTTTAGTTGTAATTAATGAAATTAATATAAATAGTTTTTATGAACCAAGAAGAAACAATAATAAAAACAATTAAAAATACAAGATATAAAATATTATCTTGTATTTTTTATTATGAAGTACAGGTAAAAATATATCTTAGATATTAATATTTGTTAATTGTAAGCGATTATGTCACAATAAACAAATATTTTAATATATGCTTCTTGTATCTCTTCATTTCTTATTAAAGAAGTATCAATTACTATATTTTTATGGACTTTCCATTTTTGATGGTTTAATAGACTCTAGTTCTTCTTTTTTAATTGTATATTTATTACCGTGAAGTCTATGGTCATCTATTTCTATTAAGTTATATACATCATTACCAATTGAATAATAATATTTATTATCTTGAGTTTTCATAACCATAATTTTTGTTTTAGGTTTTAAATACAGCGGTTCATATCCTGAACAAACAAACCATTTTTTATTCTCATAATTAATACTTGAACCTTTATTGACGTTTCTTGTGGTTCTATATAAAAAAAACAATATTTGGATTTTCTGAAAATTTTCTTACAACTGATTTACAATTATCAATGGAAGTTGAATATTTTTATTATATTCTTTGATCAATGTAGGTAAATAAGCATTCAACTTTTCAATTGTTTTAATATTTTTAATTCGAATTCTTTGAGGTCATATTCTTTGAAGGGTACCAAAAGTTCTCTCAACCAAAACTTTTTCTTGTGGTATAGAGGTAGTTTTTGTTGATACTTTTAAAGAATGAAAAATAAATTGCAATTAAGAACGAGACTCTGAATACCCTTCAGAGTCTCTATTTATTTTAGAGCTAAATACATTTCGATTGTCAGTTACATTCTTAATAGGAATGCCATAATTTACAAATGTTTCTTTATAAACACGATAATAACTCTCTGTTGTTTCTTGCTCGCTAAAATGTCCTGCTAAAATTCTTTTTGTTGACTTATCAATTACAATGTGTAAATGACTTTTTACTCCCTTAATCCACTCGTGATTTGAAGCATCTGCTTCAAAAATTGCCCCAAAGTTTGTTTCTCTTTTTTGGGTTGGGTGAGGGTGTTTTAATAATGGAATTTTATTTTTAATTATAACTAATGGGTCTAAATCATTGTTTAATCGCTTTGTTCTTAATCTAATTTCTTTTTTGGTTTTTCTATGCACACTAAAAACTAACTCATTATTTTCTTTCATTATATTTCTTAATGAAGAATAGCTTATTTTATCTTTTCAACAATTTTCTCAATAATCTAACATACTAAAATCATAATATTTTAATTTATAAAGACTAATTATTTTTTCTTTAATATCATGATCTATTTTATTTCTTGGGATTTTCCCAGTGTTTTTATGAATAAAAGCTTTTGGTCCAATTTTTTTATACTCTTTTAACTTTCTATATGTGTGTCTTTTTGATCAACCAAGAGTTTCTGCGCTTGTGTTTATGTCGTGTATTTTATTAGATAAACCTTTTAAACTCTAATTTAATTTGTTTCATTATGTCTAATTCAATTCCTCTCATAATTTTGCCTCCAAGTATATTGTACTTGTGACATAATCGCTTGTTAATTTTTTGTGACATAATCGCTTGTTATCCATATATAAAAATATATCTTAAATATTAATATTATTTTTTGTTTAATAATTTATGTTAAAATCAAATAAATTATAATAAAATTAATTTATAAGGGCAAAATTAGGGTGAAATTATGGATGATTATGGGCGTAATCATAGCACTTTTGATGGCGGAAACGACAGAACACGTGCTTTAGATATTCAAAGAAAACAAAGAAGACCAGATTCAATATCATGAATTATATCTGCTTTACTATTATTTTTTCTAAATGTTATTGCTTTAGGAAGAATAACTGTAGTAGGTCAATTACTAGATGATATAGTTTTTACTTTTTTGTTTGGTTGATTTAAATATTTCTTGTATTTGTTATTTTTTATTATTGATTTTGCAATTTATTTTGGAATTAAATTTAAACCTAAAAAAAGATTTTTAGCAATGATATTTGTTACTTGAATAATGTTTTGTTGACTAATTTCTACAATTTTATTTATCGTTGCATACAATATTGATTCAACTGATTTTGTTGTACATGATATTTGAAGTAAATCAATATTTACTGATTCAATTAAATCTTATATAGAACAATGAACTGCACACTCATTTTTTGGTTCAACAAAAAACTTGCTTGTATCAAGTAAAGATAGTTATTTTACAACGTTTGCAGGTGGAGGAATGATAGGAGCATTTCTTGCAGGAATATCAAGTTATTTATCAATATATGGTGGATTAGCTTTAACTTTATTTTTATTTTTTATTAATATGATATGAATTTTTACTGGTGATCCTTTTTATTTGTTCAAATCAAAAAGTAAAAGAAAAGGTAAAAGATTAAGAATTTTATCTTTAAAAAGTAAAGAAGCCAAAAAAAATATAAATAAAATAAATAAAAAAAGTAAAATAAATAGTATTTTTAATGTAATTAATTTAGATAATGATAGAACACTTGACGAAAGAGAAATACTTGCTTCTGTTAAAGAATCTGATATGACAATCGAATTACCAAGTTATGTTAAAAATAGTGATAATTATATTTATCGAAATGTCGATAAAAACTTTTACAATGATGAATACATTCCACATTCAGAACCAGTGTATGATCCAATTTATGATATTGAGTTTGAAAATGATTATATAAATAATCAATCAAAAGGATATTTGCCAGTTCAAGAACAACAATTTTATTATAATCAACCTAATACAATGCAAAATCAAAACATGTTAAACCTAAGAAATGAATTTGATAATAATATGTACAATAACAATTACATAAATAATAATCAACCTTTTGACATTAATAGTGAAAATGTAATATTACCAAAA